>JBILDK010000122.1:0-7261 GCA_044352625.1 Planctomycetota bacterium | reverse complement strand
AGTGCAGATGAACAACACCCGCGACAGATCCAGGCGCACGTCCAGATAGTGATCGAGGAAGTCCTTGTTCTGCTCGGGGTCAAGGACCTCCAGCAACGCCGCCGCCGGATCACCCTGCATGCCGTGGGCGAGCTTGTCCACCTCGTCAAGCAGGATCACCGGATTCATCGCCCCGCAGCGCTTGAGCGCCTGGGCCGGCTTGCCGGGCAACGCCCCGACGTAGGTGCGGCGGTGTCCCTTGATTTCGGCCTCGTCGCGCATGCCGCCCAGCGACAGGCGGAAGAACTTCCGGCCGAGGGCTTTGGCGATGGACGCCCCGACCGAGGTCTTGCCGGTGCCGGGCGGACCCACCAGGCAGATGATGCCGCCCGCGGCGGTCTGCTTGCGCGCACGCACCGCGACGAACTCGACAATGCGGTCCTTCACGTCCTCCAAGCCGAAATGGTCGGCATCGAGCGCGCTGCGGATCCGCGCCAGATCGAGGTCGTCGCTGGTGGTCACGCCCCAGGGGATGTCCACCAGCCACTCCAGGCGCGAGCGGGTCACGCCGTATTCCGACGAATTGGGATCGAGCAGTCCGAGCTTGCGCAGCTCGGCGTCGATGACCTCCTTGGCCTCGGCGGGCAGGGCCGCGCCGTGCTTGTCCGCCGCGGCGCGCAACCGGGCCAGATCGAGGCTCTTGTCGTCGGTCTCGATGCCCAGCTCCTGCTTGATCGCCTTGAGCTGCTCGGTGAGGAAAAACTTCCGCTGATGCTCGCTGATCTTCTGCTCGATCTGACCCTGGATCTTGGTTTTCACCGCCGCGACCTGGGATTCCTTGGCAAGCAGCACCAGGACCTTTTCCATGCGCGCGGCCACCGGTTGGGTCTCCAATATCTGCTGGAGGTCCTCGCGCTTGGCGGTGGTCAGCGAGGCGGCCATGTCCGCCAGTCGCCCAGGCCCGTCAAGATTGTTGAAGTTGGCCAACACCAGTTTGATTTCGTCGGCGAACACCGGGTTGTGTTGCACCAATTCCTTGAGCGCCTGAACAATGGCCATGGTCAGCGCGCGCACCTGCTGGTCGTTGCTGTCCACCGTGGGTCGCAACACCTCACCACGGACCAGCACCAGGGGCGCGGCGGTTTCGACGCCAATGATCTCAAAGCGGGCCAGGACCTGAGCAAAGACCTGGATCGCCCCACCGTCCACATCCTGGTGCCGGGTGATACGGGCGATGCAGCCGGTGCGCTCAAGCAGGTCCGCGGTGTAGGTCGCTCCGTCCTCAAGCGGCTCGCGGGTCAGAAAGAAGCCGACATAGCCCTCGCGCTGGGCAATGGCATGACGCACCGCCTCAGCCAACCGGCCCGCAGGCACCACCAGGGGCAGCATCATTGCCGGAAACACCGGCCGCTGCGCCATGGGCAGGGCGAGTACCACCGTAGGCAGGACGTCCTCGGGCTTGGCCGGCGGCCGCGCCAGCTCGGGGGGCAGGACTTCCGCATCCTTGGGATCGCTCATACGCCCTCCAGGTCATTTCGACGCGAATCTGCATGCGATAGGCACTGATCGTGCCAATCGCATCGTGCGGTGCGCGCTGCGCGCGCGGTGCGAATAATCGAATCGTCGAACGGTGCGGTGCGCGCGGTTCGACGCGGTGCGATGTAAACACATTTGATCTCGTCGTTCGCACCCGGCGCGCAGCGCCGACCGAACCGCCACGCGCAGCGGGCCCGCACCCGGCCGTCTGGCCGACCGCACCGCGCGCGTAGCGCGCATCATTGGATCGATCGCGGTTTGACGAATGGAATTGGGGGTGAGGATGGGGGCAATGCACGGCCCCGCTCCCGCTCGTTTCCGTACTGCGTTGCCGAGTCCGATCCCGCCGCATCCGGGCGATGCGTTGTTGACCCCGGAACGCGCCGGGTTGTGGCGGCAGGTGCTGGCGCGGCGCTGTGCGCGGCTGGTGGTGGTGGTGGAGGACTGCTTCGACCCGCACAACGCCACCGCCATCGTGCGTACCTGCGACGCCTTTGGCTTGGCCCGGGTGTGCGTGACCACGGCACGCAATGCGTTCAAGGTCAACCCACGCATCAGCCAGGGCAGTCACCACTGGATGCAGGTGGACACCTATCCCGACATCACCGCCTGTTATGCCCAACTGCGCGCCGAGGGTTTCCGCATCCTGGTCAGCGATCTGGGCAGCGCAGCGGTGGTCGGGCCGGAACGCCTGCGCCCGCTGCTGGATGAACGGCCGCTGGCACTGGTCTTCGGCAACGAGGGCAGCGGCGTCACGCCCGAAGCCGTGGCCCAGGCCGACGGCTGCTTCCTGATCCCGATGGTAGGCTTCCCGCAGAGCCTCAATCTGTCGGTGTCGGTTGCGACCACGGTGTACACCCTGCGCCGCCGCGAACTGGACGACGATCTGCCGGGCGACCTTGATGCGGCCACGCAAAATGCGCTCTACGAGCGCTGGCTGCGCCGCGACAAGGGCGAAGCGGTAGATGCGATCCTGCGCCGCGACCTTGACCGCCACGGCGAAACGGTGGAGGTGCTCGCCGAGGTCAGTTCGAAAACGTGATCTTGGATTTCTTCGCCGGCGCCGCCTGGACCTCCACCACCGGGGCAGGCTTGCGCTTGGGCCACGCATAGATCGTCACCGCAGCCAGAATGGCGAGGACTGCGAGGGTGAGGAAGGTGGAGGGGCCGGAGGACCCCGCGGCAGCCGACGCGGCGGCTTGTGACACGGCCTCGCCTGGAGCTCTGGCCATTACCAAAAACGGAGCCGAGGCCACCTGCGTCAGCAAATCGGGATCACGAGCCAGGGCCGCGACCACTTCCGGGCGTTCAATATGGCCCAAAGCGCTGCGCGCCATGGCGGCCACCGCTGGATCGGGATGCGATACCAGGCGCAAGAGGACGCGCCCCACGGTGGCAGGACGATCGCGCAAAAACAACAAGGCATGGATTGAATCGACGATCGCCCGGCTGTCACCCTTGGCGATCGCTGCCTCGGTGCGATCGATCAGCGGATCCACGATCTTGTTGCGGGCCTCGGACCAGGCTTCCCAGGCATCGGCGTCCTTGCCCTTGTCAGTGCGCGACAGGGTGACGAGGGTACGGTGAGCAACCTCGACCGTCTGCTCGTCATGGGCGCGCATGGCGCGCACTGCTGCCGGGATGGCGGTATCGTCGTTGACCGCGCTGGCATAAAGAAGCGCGGCCCGCTTCACCGGTTCATCCATATCATTGAGGGCCTGCCGTACCTGATCGAGATGCTGGGCCCCCACCGGCCAGGACTGCGCCAGGCCATTGACCGCGGCGGCTCTGACCACCGCATCCATGTCGCCCAGGCCAAAGGCCATACGATCAATGGACTTGGCGTCACCCTTGCGGGCGGCGTAAGCCATCATCAGCACCTTGCCCTGGACATCCGCCGCCGGGACCAAGCAGCACATGGACAGTAGCAGAACCAATATCGCGAAGGTACGCATCACTGGTCGTCGTCCTGATCCTTGCTGAAGCCTACGGGGAACGAACGCCATCCTACGACAACCAATGCGGGCGCTAGGGGGAGGGTGATATTGCCCAAGGAATCATCGTAATAGAAGTCAAACGTACCATTGACTTTGGCGTCAAAACTCTTGGCCACCAGCGAGCCGTACATTTTAGCATTACCATTCATGCGAATGGTTGCATAGGGCCAAAAGAATACGCCGCCAATGTCTGCGGTTCCATTGGCCTTATCAGCTGTCTGCTTACTCAGGCTGATCCAGCGAAAGGCACCGGGATTGGATAAACAGCCAAGCGCGGTCTTGCCGTTGAGAGTGCTCTCGCCCAGTGCGGGATCGTAATCGTTCTGAATGATGGTGACGGTGCATTTTGGGGGTACGATAAAGTCGTTCTTTTTTCCAAAGATCACTGGTCCATCGACATAAATCGTCACCACGCTCTCGTCCACGAACGTGATGGTGGACGAACTGTTGTCGTCGAGATTGATCCCCTTGGTGCGGTAGGTGCCAGTCGCAAGCGGGCCAGCCGACACGGTAAAATCACCCACCATGGGCAGGTTGTATCCCACTGGCGGATCATAGGTCAAATCAGTCGCCGGCAACGGTACGTTCTCTTTGACGTCGCCGTGGACATTGGGGCGCTTGCCGGCATCGATCTCGATCTCTTGACCACTGGTAATATCTCCATTGTTGGTTTCCAGACCGCTCGCGTAACCCCACGACCCATTTCCACTATTCCAACTCCAGGTCTTGGCGGATCCAGTCCACTCATAGCCATCGTAGGCATACATGGCCTGGGTAAAATACTTGGCTTCGACCGTCGTATAGAGCACCTCGATGCGCTGACGACGGTATTTATTGATATTGGTGATCGCCTTCTGGGTCCCACCAGCGTCGTACAACCGGGCTGGCCCATTATCAGCCACCGTCACCAGCAGGCGATAGATGTCAGTATCGCCGCTGGCCTTCATACCAGCATAGGATCCGTGCAGCCCCCAGGTCGCCTGCACATCCATGCCATTCGACGTCTGTCGGCCAAGACCACCGGCCAGACCACCGAGGTAACTGGTGATATCATTTGCCGCCAGGGTTTTGACCTCCGTGCTGATGTCGTACCGGGTGGTCGGATTGGCTTTGGCCGTCGCCAGGCTGGCCCCCTGCAGGTGGCGCATGGCCAGATTGGTCATGGATTCGGCCGTGACATTGAGCGCAACCTCGTCCTTGCGGCGCGTGCTCTCCTGAGATGCGCTCACCGTGGTGTCGGTAAGCGCAATGGACAGGCTCATGAGGATGACCAAGACGGCCACCACCAGAATGAACGCCGACCCCTCGCGCGACGGTTGGTGATTGGGGTGATTCATGGGTGACTCCGGGCCGGAAGATACAAACCTGGAAAGGTCAGGGATAGGACTTGGTGCGCGACTTGCCCAGGGAATCGCTGACCGAGGCAGTGACGCTGAATGTGCCGGTCACCTTTGACTTGAGCGCCTGGATCTTGAAAGTGGCGGTGGACTCACCAGTTGGCTGCACTAGCGTAAATTCGTTGGCCTTCAAGGCCGTTCCACTGCTGTAGGGCACACAACTAAAGCTTTGCAGATATAGCGTCCGGCCACTGGCACAGGACATGGTGCCGTCCACTTGATAGTACTCCTTACTGCCGGGATTTATTACCACTACACCTTTGTACTCAAGAGTAATAGTCGGTAGATTCAGTTCCTCGAGGTACGTCAGAGTGAGCGTGCCGCTAGCCGTGCCGCCCTGGGCGTTCGTGGCCGAAAATGGAATCCTTGCACTCTGGCCCACCAGGGCAGCGTTGGTGGGGATTCCACCCAAAATACCGTACGCATTGGGGCCGGTTATCCACGAGGCGGCGCTTGTGCTTGCGCTGTAGGTATTGGTGGCATCCGCCGTTGGGCAGATGGTAAAGTCGAGACTTGAGTTAATGTTGATGGTGCGGGTCGTGTTGACATTCAATGTAGGCGTTGCGGGGCGGATCACGGTCACATCGATAAACAATTCCGACGAACCATAACTATTGGTGGCAATCACCCGCACTCGCTTGTTGGTGACCGGGTTGTCCCACACGCCGGTAATCAGGCCCGAGGCGGCATTGATACCGATGCGCGGGTTTTCGCTCATGACTTCCATGGTATACCCGATGGTGCTGGTGATCCCGTTCGGGTTGGTGGCCGAGGCATCGAAGCTCGGACCCGGGCTGAGGTTGGTAGTGCGATCCTCCCAGACCGCCGGCGATGCCACCTTGAACTTGGGGACGGGTTTGGCGAGCACCTTCAACGTCACGGATCCCTGGGCAGTACCCTTGTCATTGCGGCCATAGATGGTGGCCGTAGTGCCGGCAGTCTCTTGGGACGGAACACCCGAGATCCAGCCATTCAGTGCGCAGGACATCCCGGGCGGTAGCGTGGCCTGATCGGCCCAGTATTCCTTGGCATCGGTAAAACCGCTAGCAATGGAATAACCGCCATAGGGCGTGTCGTACGACACACCCACATAGCCTGGGCTTGGCGTTCCCAGACGGGTAGCGTCAAAAGTGGGCGCGGACAACACCCGCTTCACCGTCACGACCAGTGGGGCAGAAGCGCTGCCATTTGCATTCGACGCGGTCATGGTGTAGGTGAGCACCGCTTCTTCTGACCCGGCAGAAATGACGTCATTGCCTGGCGTTCCGCTGAGAACCCCGGTCGTGCCGTCCACTGACAGCCAATCACCCCCGATAGGCTTTCCCAGACCATAGGTGAGTACCGGCACCGCTGACGGCGCCGTGGCGATAATGGTGTATTCCACGGGGACATTGGCGGCGATCGAGAACGCCCCCGCCGAGGTGATGGTGGGGATGGTGCCCGTGAACGTGAAGGTCAGCGTGGCGACACCCTCACCCTGCGCATTGCCCGCCGACACGGTGCATACGGTCGTAGCCACCTGGGTTGCAATCCCTGAAATTTGACCGGTCTCACTGTTTAACTTTAGGCCGGCCGGGAGGGCCCCAGATTTAATGGCATAGAAGGTGGGATTCTGGGTGGCACGAATCGCGTAGCTGAAATAGGCTCCGACCGTTCCGCTCGCCGTTGTCGCACTGGTGATCACCGGCTTCTCCGTAGAGAATTTATCAAACTGACTGGCGCGCAGATAGATCCACGACTGGTTGGCTGAGATCGCTTTGCGCTCGAACACCGTGGTTCCCGGACGCACGCCTGAGGGATCCACTACCGACACCACATGCATCCACAACTTGTCGCCTTGGGCGGCTGTGATGGTGGTGCCCGTGCCGATTTCAGAACCTGCTGCCACCGTGCTGTCGGCCAGGGACTGGTCCACATTGTCCACCAATTCGAATCCATAGCGGGGCACGGTGTCGCTTGGGTTGTGATAGTACTGCCACGCCAGATTGCGGGCTACTGGTTGCTGCTCGCTGGGTGTGCCCGCGCCAAATTCATCGAGGGGAAAGACGCTCTGGTACAACACGCCCAAGCGCGGATCGGCTGGGTCCTGCTCAAATTTGTACTGCACGCCTTCGCCATAGATGACGAGACCGTCGATGGAGGTGGCGCCGCTGGTGCGGAAACCGGTACACCGTTTTAGACTAAAGTATTGCGCCCCGGCATCGGTTTTGATCCACGAGGTACCCTCCAGATAAATCTTGTTGAGATCCGCATACTTCATGTCCATCGCCACCTGCTGGGACACCCGATGGGTGCCGTTCAGGGCGTTGGTACTGGCGTTCGCCGTGCTGTGCAGGTCACTGCCGGTCTTGA
>JBILDK010000121.1:0-7301 GCA_044352625.1 Planctomycetota bacterium | reverse complement strand
TGAATGAAACCGTCGCCAGCCACCGTGCTGCCCGCCACGCTGACCGCGCAATTGGATAGCAACCGTGCGTTCATGATGGGTTTTGCGACCGCCACTAACATCACGCTGGCGCGTTGAGGCGAACCTGCACGGGCGTACGGGGTCCGGGGCGAAGCCCCGTTCCAACCACCAACCACCAACCACCAACCACACCCGCATTGCACCCCCGCCACCGCCGCCAGAATCCGCGCCCTCCTGGAGGTTCCCGTGAAGATCCTGGTCGTCGGCAGTGGTGGGCGCGAACACGCGCTGGCCTGGAAGCTCAAATTCAGCCCCAAGGTGACTGAGGTGTTCATCGCCCCGGGCAATCCCGGCACCGCAACCCTGGGCACCAACGTACCGATCAAGGCGGATGATATCGCCGGCTTGGTGCAATTCGCCAAGGATACCGCCATCAACCTGACCGTGGTCGGGCCGGAAACCCCCCTGGTGCTGGGCATCACCGACGCCTTTATCGCCGCCGGATTGCGCTGCTGGGGCCCCTCCAAGGCCTGCGCCAAGCTCGAAGGCAGCAAGGTCGAGATGAAGGAGTTCCTGCGCCGCCAGAACATCCCCACTGCCCAGTTCAAGGTCTTCAACAAGGCCGCTGACGCCCACACGTATCTCGATGAGGTTGATGGCCCGATCGTAGTCAAGTCTGATGGCCTGGCCGCGGGCAAGGGCGTGACTGTGGCAAAGAACGCCGCCGAGGCCCACGACGCGGTCGAACGTGTGATGGTGAAGCAGGAGTTCGGCCGCGACGCCGGTGCCCAACTGGTAATCGAGGAGATCCTGCGCGGTGAGGAGATCTCGGTTTTCGCCCTGTGCGACGGTCACAACGCGGTGCTGCTCGACTACGCACAGGACCATAAACAGGTCAACGATGGCGATCAGGGTCCGATGACCGGCGGCATGGGCGCGTTCTCGCCGGTGCCTGGCTTGATGCGCCCGCGCGACGAAGACGAGATGGTGCGGCGCATCGTCGTGCCAACCATGAGCGGTCTGGTGAAGGAAGGTCGTCCCTACCAGGGCGTGCTGTTTCTTGGCCTGATGGTGGGCGACACCGGGGTCAAGGTTTTGGAATACAATGTCCGCTTTGGCGACCCCGAGACCCAGACGTTGATGATGCGTCTGCAGACCGATCTGGTGGACCTGCTCAACGCCTGCATCGATGGCACCCTCGACCGCCACGAGATCAGTTGGTCGCGGGAAACCAGCGTGTGCGTGACCCTTGCTGCCGGCGGTTATCCAGGGACCTACCAGAACGGTCAGCCGATCACCGGCATCGAGTCTGCCGAAAAGCTCGGCTGCACCGTGTTTCACGCCGGGACCGCGCTCAAGGACGGCCAGTTGGTGACCGCTGGCGGCCGCGTGCTCTCGGTGTGCGCCACCGGCAGGGATCTCGAGGAGGCCCGCCGCATCGCTTACGCCGGCTGCGCTGCGATTCAATTCACCGGCAAACACTGCCGTACCGATATCGGGACGCGCAAGGCGAGCCGAGGACGCTGACATGCACCCGCGAAACAGAGCACCCGACGGCGCTGTTCCTGAGCTGTTTCGCGTTCCGCGTTCCGCGTTCCGCATTTTCACATCATGAGAATCCTCTGCGTCTGCACCGGCAACACCTGCCGCAGCCCGATGCTGGCCCTCCTGCTGCGCGCGGGCTTCGCTGGGCGCGAAGGCGTCGAAGTGGTGAGTGCCGGCACCGGGGCGGCCAGCGGCGAACCCGCCAGCGCCGGGGCGGTACGCGCCATGGCGCGGCGTGGACTCGATCTGTCGGACCACTCCAGCCAACATCTGGACGCGGTGGATCTCGCGGGCATCGATCTCGTGCTCTGCATGTCGTCGGCCCATGCCGCCGCCGTGCGCGCGTACGGCGTGCCGCCGCAGGTCATCCGCGTGGTCAATGCCGAGCGCGGGGGCGTGCCTGACCCGTATGGCGGTGACGGCCATGCCTATGAGTCCTGCGCAGTGGTACTTGCTGCCGCTGCCCAGACAGTGACGGGCGGTGCCTAGATAAATCTTATTGATAATTAGTTATCAAGATTACGGTGCATCCTCCAGGAGCCCAATCATGCCTCGCTTCCTCATCCATCTCTGCTCAATCGTGTGCTGCGTTTCCGCTGCGATGTCGGCTGAACCCCTGCCGGTGGCCTGCGGCACGTCGGTGGTGCACGATCTGACTATGCGTATCGGTGGTGATCGGGTGAAGGCCGAGGTCCTGTCGTCCTATGGACTCGATCCACATACCTTCCAACCCACCCCGGCCCAGGCCCGGACCCTCGCCGGAGCCAAGCTGATCGTGGTCAATGGCCTCGGCTTCGAAGGCTGGTTCGACGGATTGCTCAAGGACAGCGGCAGCACCGCCCCGGTGGTGGTCGCTTCGACCGGGATCGAGGTCCTGCACATGGTCGAGGCCTGCGCCGGGCACGGCCACGCACACACCGCCGGTCACACCCACGAAACCGAGATACCCGATCCCCATCCCTTTAACTCCGCTCGCGAGGTGGTGCGTTTTGCCGAGAACATCCGCGACGGCCTGATCACTGCGGATCCGGCCGGGAAGGCCGGCTATGAGGAACGCGCCGCCACGGTCATCGCCAGTCTGCGCGAGGTCGATGCCTGGGCCAAGAAGCAGATCAGCGTCATCCCCCAGCCGCAGCGGGTGCTGGTGACCAATCATGACGCGTTGGGCTATTTCTGCCGCAGTTACGGCTTCACCGCCAAGGCGCCTTTGGGGGCGCTCGAACGGGCTGAGGCCAGCTCCGCCGAGATGGTCACCATTGTCAATTTCATCAGACAGCAGGGCGTCAAGGCGGTGTTCCTCGAATACGCCGCCAATGACAAGCTCATCACCCAGATCGCCAAGGAGGCCGGCGTGAAGCCCGGCGGCGAGCTCTACCTTGATGGCATCCCAGCGGCAGACACCGGCGTGATCGGCTTCGAAGCGACCTTCCGCCACAATGTCACCACCATCGTGAACGCGCTGCGCTGATGGATTTCGTCGCCCCCGCGCTGCTGCGTCTGCTGGGGGCCCTGGTCCTCACCGGAGCAGGCTGGGGCGCTGTGTGGCTGGTGGAGGGCCGCCGCATAACGCCAGCCGCCACCCCGGTTGCGGCCTCGACAGCCAGCACCACACGGACGGTGACGCTCGACTTCACCGCCAGCCAGTCCATCGCCGCATGGTCGGTGAGCAGTGTCGGCGTGGCCATCCCCGGCGTGGGCGACACCACCACCTGGCGTGGCACGGCAACGCTGCCGAACGCTGCCTGCGACGTGTTGGTGGAAGCCACTCCGCTCGATCCCAGCGCTGGGACCTGGGCCTTGCGTCTGCGCAGCGAGGGTCGCGGCGCACGCGGCGAGCGCACCACCTGGGCGAGCGGAACCCAGGTCGAGCTCGTGTCCATCCCAGCTGCACCATGAGCCACCACGATATGCTACGTTTCGACGATGTGACGGTGTGCTACGGCCGCAGGCCGGCGGTGCACCACCTCACCGGGGAGTTGCCCTGCGGCAGCCTCGGCGCCATCGTTGGGCCCAATGGCGCGGGCAAAAGCACACTGCTCAAGGCGGTGCTTGGCTGGCTGCCCCTGACCACCGGCACCATCACCTTGAGTGGGCGCCCGGTGCCGGAAAGCCTGCATCGCATCGCCTATCTGCATCAGCAGGACGCCAGCAGCGCCGGCTTTCCCGTGACCGTGGCCGAGGTCGTGGCCATGGGCCGCTATCCCCGCCTCGGCCTGTGGCGCGGCTTTGGGGCCGAGGACCACGCGGCGGTGGATGCAGCGCTGGCCGAGATGAACCTCGGCGAGCTGCGCACTCGACCTTACAGCCAGCTGTCCGGCGGCCAACGTCAGCGCACCCTGCTCGCCCGCGCCCTCGCCACCGGGGCCGACGTGTTCCTGCTCGACGAGCCGCTCACCGGCCTCGATCTGCCCAGCCAGCACGATCTGCTCGAACGCCTCGCGGCGTGGGCCGAGCGCGGCCGGCTGGTGGCGGTGGTGCTGCATGATCTGGGCTTGGCACGACGTTGGTGCAGCCACGCGCTGGTGCTCTCGACCCACCGCGTGGCCTGCGGGCCGATCAGCGCCGCGCTGTGTGACGCCAACCTCCAGGCGGCCTTCGGCCGGGTTCTGCGCGGGGCCGAGATGCCGGAACCGGATTGTGAACGCAGCGGCGATCCGCCCCACCTCACCATCGGCCAGCCGCTGCGCACCTGGAAAGCGCCATGACCTTTGATCCGGTGGCCTGGTTCATCGCACCCCTTGACTACCAGTTCATGGTCCGGGCCGTGGTCATGGCTGCACTGCTCGGCATTTCGGGCGGGCTGGTGGGCGTGGTGCTGGTGCTGCGCCGGCTGTCGCTCATGGCGGATTCCTTCGGCCATGCCCTGCTTCCAGGGATCGGCATCGCCTACCTGCTCTTCGGCATTTCACTGGGCGGCATGCTCGCCGGGGCGGCCATCGCGGGACTGCTCACCGCGCTTGCCTCGGGCCTCGTCAGCCGTCTGACCCGACTCGGCGAGGACGCCAGTTTTGCAGCATTTTTCACCATGTTCGTGGCCATCGGCGTGGCCCTACTGTCGCGCGCGGCGGCGCCCGTCGACCTGTTGCACTACCTGTTTGGCAACATCCTCGGGATCACGAGCGCCGATCTCATGCTCTCCGCCACGGTGACCACGGTGACTGTCATCGCCTTTGCCGTGGGTTGGCGCTGGATCGTGCTCGAATGCTTCGACCGGGCGTTTTTCAAGGCCTGCGGAGGACCGTCAGCTCTGACCCACATGGGGCTGCTCACCCTGACCGTGGCCAATCTCGTCTCCGCCATGCAGGCGGTAGGAGCCATGCTCTCGGTGGCGCTGTTCATCCTCCCGGCGGCCACCTCCTACCTGTGGTGCGAACGCTTCGTGCACATGGTGGTGTTCGCTGGAAGCTGGGGCTCGCTGGCTGCTGTGTTTGGACTATATGTAAGCTTCCATACCGACCTGCCCAGTGGCGCGTGCATCGTCGGCGTGCTCGGCGCCGGCTTCCTGACCACCATCGCGGTGAGTCCGCGCCACGGCCTGCTGCGCCGCTGGACCGGCGGAAGCCGGCACCTGCGCGAGGATGCAGCCGGGGATTGCCCGGTGGCCCACGGGGCCGATCCTCACGGCCATGCCCATCACTGACCGTGCCCAGGCCGCCCAGGCCGCCCAGACCCTCACCACCGAGTTGGCCAAGGTCATCGTCGGTCAAAACCAGGTGGTCGAAGAAGTCCTCATCGCGCTCGCTGCTGGTGGACACGCGCTGCTCGAAGGCGTCCCCGGCTTGGCCAAGACCCTGCTCGTCTCGTCGGTGGCCAAGGCCACCGGCCTGGCATTCAACCGCATCCAGTTCACTCCGGACCTGATGCCCGCCGACATCACCGGCACCGAGGTCATCCGTGAGGACCGCGCCACCGGCGAGCGCTCGCTGACCTTCATCCCCGGTCCGATCTTCGCCTCGGTGGTACTTGCCGACGAGATCAACCGCACCCCGCCCAAGACCCAGGCGGCGCTGCTTGAGGCCATGCAGGAACGCCAGGTCTCGGCCGGCGGTACGCGTCGCCCGCTGCCCGCGCCGTTCTTCGTCCTCGCCACCCAGAACCCGATCGAGCAAGAGGGGACCTATCCGCTGCCCGAGGCCCAACTCGACCGTTTCCTGCTCAAGATCGAAGTCGGCTATCCCGGCGAAGAGGACGAACTTGCCATCGTGCGCCGCACCACCAGCAACACCGCCGCCGAATTGACCACGGTGATCGACGGCCCGAGCCTGCTCGAACTCCAGCGCCTGGTGCGCGATACCCCGGTGGCCGAGGGCGTGGCGCGTTACGCCGTGGCCCTGGTGCGCGCCACCAGGCCGGTAGCCGATGGCGGGCACGCCGACATTGCCGGCCTGCTGCGCTGGGGCGCCGGCCCCCGCGCCGGGCAGTCCCTGGTGCTTGCCGCCAAGGCCCGAGCCACGTTACGCGGCCGCGCGTTCGTCAGCCTCGATGACATCCGCGCAGTGGCCCCGCCAGTGCTGCGCCACCGCCTGCAACCTGGCTACGAGGCCGAGGCCCAGGGCCTGACCCGCGACGCCATCATCACCAAGCTGCTGGCCACGGTCGAGCTGCCGTCCTCGGAATTGGAAAAGGACCGCGCCCTGGCCGGGGTCACGGGCTGACGAACCAGCCTCCGCCCAGACACCAATCGTCGTCGAGGGAATAGGCGACACAGGCTTGGCCGGCGTTGCTGCGAGTGTGCGGTTCGGCATAGGTCACCAGTGCACCGTCACCGTCTGCCATGATGGTGGCGCGCACCGGCCGTGCGCGGTGGCGGGTACGCAGCAGGCAGTCGAGGCCGGCAGCCGGCAGGTCGCCCAGGTGCCAGGTGCAGTCCCGCAGGCGCGCCATGGTGGTCATCAATGCCCTGCGCGGTCCCACCACCACCGCGTTGCGGGCACGGTCGATGGCGGTGACAAACAGCGGCTCGGACCACGCCACGCCCAGACCGTGACGCTGGCCCACGGTGTACCCGCACAGACCGCGATGCTCACCCATCACGCGCCCATCATCCGCCAAGAGAATCGGCCCAGGGGCGAAGGCCGCGGGGGCCGCGGCGCGCAAAAACCCCTCGCTGCCATCGGCTCCGGTGAAGCAGATGTCCTGACTTTCACGCTTCGTGGCGGTGGGCAGGGCGCGGGCGGCGGCGGCAGCGCGGACCTGGTCTTTGGTCAGATGCCCGACCGGAAACTCGGCGGCGGCGAGTTGCTCCTGGGTGAGCGAAAACAGGAAATAGCACTGATCCTTGGCCGTATCCACGCTACGCCGCAGGAGCCATCGATCGAACGCCCGCCCGGTGCGGGCATAGTGTCCGGTGGCCACGCGCTCGGCCCCGAGATCCTGGGCGCGGCGCCACAGTGTACCGAATTTGATCGACTCGTTGCAGCGGATGCAGGGATTGGGCGTCTCGCCGCGCATCCAACCGGCGACGAACGGCTCAACCACGTCGCGACGGAAATCGTCCTCGGCATCCACCGTGAAATGCGCCACCCCGCTTTTCAGTGCCGAAGCCCGCGCATCAATCGTCTCGCTGGGCGAACAACAGGCATCGGGCCGGGTGAAGCCACCGTCGTCCTCGGCGCACGGCCACAGCTTGAGCGTGATGCCTACGACCTCGTGCCCGGCCTCGCGCATCAGCGCCGCCGCCAAACTCGAATCGACCCCCCCACTCATCCCAACCACGATTCTCGCCATGAGCCCAATGTCTCATCGACGAATGCAAT
>JBILDK010000120.1:0-7333 GCA_044352625.1 Planctomycetota bacterium | reverse complement strand
ACAGGTCGGCGGCGGCGTTGAACAATACCAGCACCGTAGCGAACAGCAGCGCCGCGCCGGTCACGACCGGCCAGTCCTGCTGCACCGCTCCAGCCACGAAATAATAGCCGAGGCCGGGGATGGCAAACAGCGTCTCGACCGCCATGGAGCCGGTGAGGACGTTGGCAGCAGCCTGGGCAAACCACGCCAGTACCGGGCCGAAGGCCGGGCGTAGGGCGTGTTCGAGCACCACTCGCGTCTCGCCCACGCCCTTGGCCCGGGCGGTGCGGACAAAGCCCGCGTCAAGTTCCTCGATCAGGCTGCCGCGCACCAGGCGGGCAAAGGCCGCCGCCAGGGGGATCCCCAGAGTCAGCACAGGCAGGACCAGCGCGCCGGGATGGGCCATGCCGCCGGCAGGGAACCAGCCCAGGCCGAGGGCGAAGACCAGCAGGAGGACCGTGCCGAGCACGAACTCCGGGGTGCTGATGCCGAGGCTCGCGCCGAGGCGCACCGCGTGGTCGGGCAGGCGGCCGTGGCGCAGGGCCGACCACGCGCCAGCGGCAAGGCCGCCGAGCAGGCCCACGAGCAACGCGCCGCAGCCCAGGCCGATCGAGACTGGCGCGGCCTGGGCGAGCAGTCCCGCCACCGGCTCACCGCGCGCGAGCTTGAGACTGACCCCGAGTTCGCCGCGCAACCGCGCCGCGAGGTCGGCGCCGTATTGCTCCAGAAAGGGCCGGTCGGCGCCATAGCGCGCGCGCAGTTCGGCCATCGCCCGGGGCGGCAGCGTGCGGTCGCCGGCGGCATCGGCCCAGGTGTCGCCGGGCAGGGCTCGCATCGCCGCCACCGTGGCGAGATGCACCGCCCAGAGCACGAACAGGCCGCCGAGCAGCCGGCGCAGGAGCATCCCACCCATGTTCAGAACCGCATGCCGAGCAGGGCTCCTGCCTGCCAGGCTCCGCCCTCCAGGTCGCTGGCGCGCTGCCAGCCGCCACCACCACCAAGGACAACATGCCCGAGGACGCAGGTGATAAGCAGGTCGGCACCGCCTTCGCTGATGGGGGTGGTGCCGCTGTGACCCCAGGCCGTGGTTACCGCAGCTCGACCGCAGCCGATCCAGGGCAGAAGTTCGACATTGGTCGGCCCGAGGGGCAGATAAGGGCCGGCGATAAGTCGGGCGCTGGTGGCCCGGCGTTCACCTTCTGGGGGGACTCGGCGGTCATGGGCGACTCCCGCCCCGGCGATCACCCCGAGCCATCCCAGGTCTACGCCAAGCAGGCCGTCAACACTGCTGCGCCAGCCATGATCCAGGCCGATGGCAGCGACCGAGACGCGCAGGTCGCAGACATCGAACCGGTCAGCGCCAAGCACGGAGGCGGTGGCCATCAGCATCATGGCCCAAGGGCGGAGCATGGGGTCATGCTCCCTGCTCACGATCCGGCGCAAGCATACGCCGGTCGGCGGTGAACCATGATCCCGCTTGCCCCGGCTGTGCCCCAGGGCCATGGTCGGGGCATGGCCCTGCCCCCGCCCCTACTGCCGATGGATGAAACCGCGGTGATCGACGCGGCGGCGGTGGCCCTCGGTGCCGACCTCGCCGTGCTCATGGCCGAAGCCGGCGCAGCGGTTGCGCGCGAGGCCCAGCGCCTGGTGCCCGCCGGTCCGATTCTGGTGGCGTGTGGCGGCGGCGCGAATGGCGGTGACGGCTATGTCGCCGCCCGTCTGCTGGCTGAAGCCGGCCGCCCGGTCGAGGTCTGGCCGGTGGTCCCGCCCACCTCGCCCCTGTGCCGACGGGTAGCCGCCCAGCTGCCCGAAGGGGTGCGCCGCCTGCCGGGGCCGCCGATCGCGGTTCCAGGATTGGTGATCGACGCGGTGCTCGGGGCGGGCCAACAGGGTGCGCCGCGCGAACCGGTGGCCACCGCGCTGCACATCCTCGCCCGGCTCGGCGCGCCGATACTTGCCGTGGACGTGCCCAGCGGCATCGGCAGTACCCTGTGTCTGCCCGCTCGACGCACGGTGTGCCTGCAGGCGGCCAAACGCGAATTGCTCACCCAGCCGGGCCTGGGCGAATTCACCACGGTGGACATCGGCGTGCCGCCGGCGGCCTACCTGGAAGTCCAGCCCGCGGCACTGCTGCGCTTTCCGCTGCTACGCCCCGATGCCCACAAGGGCGTCAATGGCGAGGTGCTGGCGATTGGCGGCGGCACCTTTCCCGGGGCACTCGAATTCGCCGTGCGCGCCGCGGTGCGCACCGGCTGCGACCTGGTGCGGGCGTGGACCGCCGACGGCCCGCCCCTGCCACCGACGGTGGTGCTCCATCGCCAGGAGGGCCCGCACCTGCGGCCCGCCCGCCCCGAGGAGCTGAGTCCGCTGCTTGCTCGCGCCAGCGCGGTGCTCATCGGTCCCGGCCTGGGCCGCGAGGACGATGCCATCGCCGCCGCACGCCAAGCCTTCAGCCTCGCCTGGGAAATGGGCGTACCCATGGTCATCGATGCCGACGGCATCGCCGCCTGCGCCGACTTGCTGCGCGCCATGCCCGAGGGCGATGCGCGCATCCTGCTCACTCCGCACCGCGGCGAGGCCCGCACCCTTCTCGCCGGCCCGGTGCATGACGAAGCGGTCCACGCCTTTGCGCGCCGTGATCGCGTGGTGCTGCTCAAGGGCCAGGTCGACCTGCTGAGCGACGGCTGGCGTTGGCAGCATAATCGCCGGGGAAATCCCCGCATGGCGGTGGGCGGCACCGGCGACGTGCTTGCCGGGTTGGCGGTCGGTCTGATGGCACGAGGCTGTTCATCGTTCGACGCAGCACGTTTGGCCGTGCTCTGGATCACCACTGCGGCCGATGAGCTGTGGAACGAACAGGGCCCGTGCTACGACGCGTTGGATGTGATCGAGCGGCTACCAGCAACGTTGCGTGGGCTGCTCGAGCCATTGCACCGCTGGCCACCGATCCAGGCCCTCGCGCTCGGCTGATTCAGCGCCTGGGACCGGCAAGGACCATCGCTCATCGCCGCGGCCCTGGGTGCACAGGGCCGCGGTGGTGGATCACGAACGCCCCCCAGTCAGCGCAGCGCGCCCAGGCCTACCACCGACGAGGTGAAGCCGCTGCCGATCAGCGGGATCCAGGCGGTGCCATCCGGAGTCAGGGCAAGGCCGCCGGGGTTCTTGAAGCCGAGGTCAGCGAGTTTGCGACTCCAGGTCAGGGTCGGCGCGCCGGCACGGAAATCGAGGATCTGCACGTCCCCGCGCTTGGCGTCCACCGCCCATACCAGGCCCTGGCGGTCCACGCCGATGCCGACGCAGTCGCGGAACTGGCCGGGGTTGTCGCCCTTGCCCAGGCTGTTGGCGAGGTGCTTGGCGGTCTTGGCCTGGTGGTCAAGGGCGAAGGCCTTGATCACGTAGGAGTCCGCGTCGTAGACATAGGCGCGGTCCCCGGTGGCATTCACCGCCAGGTGCTTGGGCTCATCCAGCTCATCCGCTCCGGTGCCCCTGCGGCTGAAGGCGAAAGTGAACTGGTTCTGGGCGTCGAACACGCTCACCTGATAGGTGTCATCATCAACCACGTAGCAGCGTCCGGCGTCATCGGCAGCGAGTCCCATGGGGCTGCTGATCTGGCCGGTCGAGGTGCCCTTCTGGCCGAATACCTGATGCCCGGCCAGGGGATTGGCCAGGTCGAAGCGCACCACTTGGCAGCTCTTGCGGTCGACCACAAAGGCGAGGCGTCCGTCCGGGGTCGTGGCCAGTGCGGCGGCGTCGCGGATGGGACCGCCATCCTTGACACGCAGGCCGAGCAGGAACGACAGCCAGCCGTCGCTGTCGGTGACCGCGAGCTGGCCGTGCTCGGAGGTGACGGCGAGGATGCGGCCAAGGCCGTCGGCGGCGAAGCAGGTGCCGCCGCGCAGGCCGGCCCCCCGCGCCCCCGTGGGCTGACCGGCAGCGCTGTAGCGCGCGAGGACACCCTTGGCGGGAAAGGTAACCAGGGTTTCGCCCGAGGTATCGCTGAGCAGGCCCTGGGCCCTGCCCAGGTCGCTGCTGATTCCGGTGGCATCGAGGGACGGCCACGGTTCGCCCACCTTGCCCTCGTGGTCGAAGGCGAGGATGCGGCCGCTGGCCAGCAACACCAGGCAGCCGCGCGCGGTGGCAGCGACATCGACTGGCGGATCTTTCTCGTCCGCTGGCACGGTCCAGGGCATCAGGGAACGCAGGAAACGGTCGTAACGCGCCACCCGGCGCTGGGCCGAGTCGAGGGCGTACACCGCGCCGGTGGGATCGCAGGATACCGCGCTCAGGCCAGTGAACGCATCCGGGGTGGTGCCGGGCCGACCCAGGCGGGCCCGGCAGCGGCCATCCGGCTCGAAGACCATGACGCCGCCCAGGCCCTGATCCGCCACCAGGATCGCCCCATCCGGGGCCACCGCCAGATCGGTGGGTTTTTCGAGCCCGGGGATCCAGCGTCGGCCTGAGCCATCGGGACCATAGACGCCGACACCGTTACGATTGGCGTCGAGCACATACAACTCGCCCTTCCAGGGCACCAGGGCGATGGCCCGCTTGGGTCCGCCCTGGTCGCTGAAAGCCATCGCTTCGAACTGCCGCCAACCGGCATCGGCACGCCAGATCTTGCCATCACCGTCCACGCCCCAGTAACGACCATCGGCATCGCGACGCAGCCGGCTCAGGGCCGGTTCGGCGCCTTCACCCAGGCGACCCGCTGCGGCCCCCTCGCGCGGGACCGGGGCGGTGGCCTCGCCCGTGCTCAGCGGCACCTCCATGCGGCCTTCCTGACCGAAAACGTCGCGGGCGGTCACCGCAAGCACCCACTGGCCAGCAGCCAGGGGTGCCTGCCAGGTGATCTCGGGTTTGGCGGTGGTGCGCGCGGCGAGCTGGCCGCTGCGCCCGGGAGCCGAGAGACTCCAGGAATAGCCGACCGCATCGCTATCTGGATCGGCAAGCGGCAACGTGATGGTGACCGCCTGGCCGGGGGTTGCGGTCACCGCATTGGTGGCCGCAATGGCGACCGGAGCGCCATTGGGGGCAGCCTCCGAAATGGGTACCGCATCAAGCCCGGCGATCAGCGCCGCACCGGCCTGAAGCCACAGCACCTTGGCGGTGGTCGCAGGCGCGAGAGCCGTGAGCTGGGCCTTGGCCACCACCACCGGTCGTTCAATGATGACCTCCTTGGTGAGGGGATGCTTCTCGACCTGGCCGGGAGCGTAGATCGCCACCATGCCACCAGGTGCCAAGCGGCCACTGGTGGCACTGGCATCGAAGCGCAGCACCAGGCTGCGACCGTTGACGGATTCGACCATGCCAAGGGGCTCGGCCGCGACCAAGGCCGTGAGCGAGAGCAGGGTGGGGACGAGGGCGCGGATCATGCTGTTTCGGCTCACGGCTGGAGGTGGGCGGCGGAGATACGCCAACCGCTGGCATCACGGGTCATTTCGTAGAGATAGCGCAATTCGCGTTCGGGATAGACCGCCAGGGCATGGCGGACGCTGACCGTCGCGGTGGCCTTGTCGCCCTCGCGCGAGAAGCCGGCGAGGCGTGACGCGAAAGCCAGGCCGCGGTAGGACGAAAGGCGTGCCAGGGCCGCGGCGAAGTCGGCATCCGCCACTTGTCGGGCGATGGCGGCGCGGTCACCGGTCAGGATCCCGCGGTCAAGGTCGGCCAGCCCGGCTGCGGCCACCGCGGCCTGGCGGCGGTCTTCGATGCGGCGTTCAAGCAGGGGGCGTTCGGGCCGATCCGCGCCAGCCTCACTGAGAAAGGCGGCGAGCCCGGCCTCAAGCATGGGAATGGTGCTGGCGGGGTCGTCGATCTGGGCCATCAGCGCCTTGGCCTTGCCCCCGTGCGCGGCCTCCTGGGTTTCGATGGCCCGGCGGCGCTCGTCTTCGCGCAGCCGCGCGGTGGCGAGGTCGGCCTCGGCCCGGGCTGTGATGGTAGCCGAGGCGACCTTGCGCATCTCCTCCACCGTGGTGGTGGCCGCAGTGAAGTCGCGGGCTGCGAGCTGGGTGGTGAGCTGTTGGCGGCGCTGGGCCACCAGCACCGCCCCGGCCTCGGTCCGGTCAAGTCCGCTGCGCGCAGCGTTGGCGGTCCCCGCATTGGCCAGGGCGGCGCTATAGGCGGCGCGGGCGGCATCGTGGTCGTGGCGGGTCAGGGCCGCGTCACCGGCGGCGAGGTGCTCCTGGGCCTCGGCCTGGGCCTGCTCCTGGGTCTGACGCCCTGCCCTGGCTCGGCTGAGCAGGGTTGCGACCTGGGTATCGGTGGGATCGGCGTTGGCGAGGGTGGCGAAGATGGCTTCGGCCTCGGCCAAGCGCCCAGCGGCGAGGTGGGTCTCGGCCTGGCCAATGGCCTCCACCCGGCGTTCGCGCGCGGCGCGGGCCTCGGCCACGGCGGCGGTGAGGTCGCGCCCGGCCTCAGGGCGGATCGTGCTGGTCTGGGTGGCGAGACGCTCGGCCAGGGCCAGGTCGCCATCCGCCAGGGCGCGGCGCCCTCGGGCGGCGAACTCCGCAGCCTCGCCGTGATCGATCTCGGCCAGGGCCTTGCCCCAGGTGGGCTCGCCTGGGGCCTTGAGGGATTCTTCTGTGGCCAAGGCGCGGGCTTCGCTCCAGCGACCCTCGCCGACCAGACCGCGCAATCGCCCGGCCACATCGACCCCGACCACGGCGGCCACGGCAGCGGTGGTGCTGGCGGCAGAGGGCGAGAGGTTCGGCGCCGGGGCAGGGGCAGGGGCCGAGGCGCTGACCCCGGTGGCCGGAGGCGGCACCGGGGCAGCACGTGGGTCGGGTGTGGGCAGGGGTTCCAACGGCTTCGCCGTGGCGCCCAGGGCCAGCCACGCGGCGATACTGGCGGCCACCACGCCAGCGCCGCCCAGGCCGAACCACAGGGTCCGCTTGCCGTGGGACACGGTTGAGTCCGCCGGCAGGCCCTTGCGGAGTGCCGCCAACTCCCGTGGGGGAATGGCGGGGATCTGGTTGCGTCCCAAGCGTTCGAGGTCGGCGACCAGGTCGGCGGCAGTGGCGTAGCGCGCCGCTGCGTCCTTCTGCATGCACTTGAGCACCACCGCCTGCCAGTCCTCGGGGGTGTCCGGGACAAAGGCCTTAGGTGGGGTGGGCTGCACGTGGATGTGCTGGTAGATGATCGAGGTGGGATCCTGTCCGGTAAATGGCAGGCGCCCGGTGATCAGTTCATAGAACACCACGCCAAGGGCGTAGATGTCAGTGCGGCAGTCGCAGGATTCGCCGCGGCCCTGTTCAGGGCTGAAATACGTCACCGTGCCCATGATCGTGCCGGTCTGGGTCAGGTTGTGCCCCTCGCTGGCCAGCTTGACGAGGCCGAAGTCCATGAGCTTGAGCACGCC
>JBILDK010000118.1:0-7357 GCA_044352625.1 Planctomycetota bacterium | reverse complement strand
TACCCACGCATCTGCAAATCCCAGTACGGACGCTGGCGCTTCGAACGAAATTATAAAAACAATAAAATCCGTGCGGCTGCGTGAAATTATGCCGGTGTCTCAAGACCTAAAGTCAACGGCATTGCCTGTCCACCGAGCACCTCCTGGGTGCAGCTCTATGGCACTGCACGAGGCGGTTCCCCACCCACCCATTGCGACAGGCAGGGATAACGCCATACCCCCGAGCGTGTGCCCGGGGGTATGATGTGGCGCACTCGATTGGATTCGAACCAATGGCCTCTGCCTTCGGAGGGCAGCGCTCTATCCAGCTGAGCTACGAGTGCATATGTGCGGGCGGGACCATAGGCCGTCGCCCGGTGATGCAAGCCGGTCAGGTGATGATGGCCTGCGGTCCTGACTGGTTTGAGGATGGCTTGTCGGCGCTGTCGTGAACGCCCTGGATGGGCATGCCGGACTCCTCAGGGAAGAGCCGCGCCAGATAGCGCGACAGCTTCTCGTTGGTTGGTCCGTAACCGCCGTCGTACATGTAATGCTCAAGATCCTGGCCGAATTCGCGCGCGGTCTGATAGCGGTTGGCCGGATTCACCTCAAGTGCCTTGAGCATGATCTGCTCCAGCTTCTCGGGGATGTGCGGATTCAAGCGGCGCGGGGGCTTGATGGAGTAGTTGTCCATCTTGTCCACCAGGTCCTCGATGTCGTTGACATTGTAGACCACGGTGTTGGTGAGCAGTTCGTACATCACCAGCCCGAGGCTGAACACGTCGCTCTGCCGCGTGGTGCCGACAAACTTGGCCTGTTCGGGGCTCATGTAGGGCAGCTTGCCCATGATCACCTCGGCCTCGTCCGGGGTGTTCATGATCACGGCCTTGGCGATGCCGAAGTCGGTGAGCTTGACCACGCCGCCGAAGGTGATGATGACGTTCGAGGGCGTCACGTCGCGATGCACGATGTTGAGCGACTTGCCGGCCATGTTGCGCGCCTCGTGGGCGTAGTGCAGGGCGCGGGCGACGCGGCTGATGACGAAGGCGCCGATATCGACGTTGCAGACCTTGTGCCGGTCCTTGTGGGCGCGTACAAAGTCGGCCAGGTTCTTGCCGTGGGCGTATTCCATAACGATGTAGTAAATGCCCTTGGTCTGACCGAGTTGGTAGACCTGGAGGACGTTCTCGTGGATCAAGTCGGCCACCAGTTTGGCCTCGCCGACAAAGAGATCGACGTTCTCCTTGTTCTTCAGGTATTCCTTCTTGATAGTTTTGACCGCAACCACCTTCCGGAAGCCTTCTGCCCCCATCTGTTCGGCCAGATACACCGAGCCCATCCCACCAGTGGCAAGCTTGCGAATGATTTGGTAGGAGGTGAGATATTGGATTTCCTGCATGAGCACTCCGTCGTAGCTCGAAACTACCGGACCGGTTGGCGAGGCCAAGGGGGAACCAGGATGCGCGCAGCGTTCACCGCACCGCGCGCTTGGCTCGAATTATTGCAGACAATATGAGCGGAACAGGGGGGCGAGGTCGGTCATGGCGAGGGTGTCGCGTAGCCACGTGCGTTCGCTGGCGATGAATACCGGGCCATCCTCGGGGTTGGCGGGCGGGCGACCGTGGCTGCCGCGCACGAGGCTGGTGTCGCCGGTGATCGCATCCATGACGTAGCGCAAACCGATTTTTTTGCGCAGCAATGCCCGGGCTGCGCGCCACGTGCCGCCCTTGGGTTCGAAGAACAGTTCCCGGGGATCGTAGCCGGGTTTCTTGTGGATCTCGACGCAGCGCGCGAAGTCCGGAGCGTCCGTGGCCGTGAGCCACCAGTCATGGGCGAACCAGCAGCCGGGCGCGGCGAGGATCACCAGTTCGCCGGAGCGGGCATGGTCGAGGCCCAGGTCGGCGCGGGCACTGCCGCCGACGATGCGCTCGATGCCGAAGGCGCGGGCGAGGGCGGCCTGGGCCTCGGGAACGTCTGCGGGATCGCGCACATAGACATGGGCAAGCTGATGATCGACCACGGCAAAAGCGCGGCTGGCACCAGGATCGAGCAGCTCGCCGGTGGCGTTGCGCACCGTCGCCAGCAGTCCCGCCTCGCGCAGGATGCGATTGGGGCACACGGCGCGGTCCACCGCCTCGATGCCGTACTCGCTGACCACCGCCACCGCCGCGCCCCGGGCCCGGGCGAAGCCGATGACCTTGCCGGCTTCCTCATCGAGCTCGCGCAGATTGTGGGCTAAATGGGGTCCGTGTGGACCAAGACGTTGCAGGTCGTAGTCTAGGTGCGGCAGGTAGCACAGCGCCAGGTCTGGGCGCACCTCATCCCAGGCGGTGGCGAAGCTCTCAGCGATCCATCTGGTTGAGCGGATGTCGGCGGTCGGCCCCCAGAAGTTGAATAGGGGAAACTCGCCGTGGGTGTCGCGCAGCATGTTTTTCAGCCGCGACGGCAGGGTGTAGATGTCGGGCGATTTAGCCCCGTCCTGGTGGTAGGCCGGGCGCGGCGTGACACTGGCCGCCACGTCGGTATTCATCGCGTACCACCAGAAATGCTTGAGCACCTTCAGGGCGGTGCCCTCCCACAGGTGCGGGGCCTGGACCAGCCGCTGGCTCTGCCGCCACAGCCAGACTTCGCCCAGTTCGCGGAAGTACCAGCCATTGCCGACGATGCCGTGACTCTGGGGCAGGACCCCGGTGAGCATGGTGGTCTGGGCGCTGGTGGTCACCGCCGGGATGACTCCGGTCATGGGTGTGGCGAAGCCCTCTGCCGCCAACGCCGATAGGTGCGGCGTCTCGGCGCCGAGGTGGCGGCGGGTAAGACCGACGCAATTAACCACGACCAGCTTCATGATTGGGAGCCGGCTAAACAGGAGGTGATCGCGCAAGCGCGTTCCGCGTTATTCAGCCTCGCATTCATGTGTATTGTGCGATGCCATCCGGCGTCGTCACTTGAACCGAGCGAACCTCCGCGGCATTGCGCTCAACCCGGCCCACTACCCGCGCCTCGATGCGCGCTGCAGCGGCGGCATCCAGGCAGGCTGCAACAGCTTGCGGCGGCACGATGGCCTCCAGGCGCCAGCCCATGTTGAAGACGCTGTACATCTCGGCCCAGCTGTTGCCGGTGCCGTCCTTGAGCGCGGCGAACAGCGGCGGTACCGGGAACGGCGTGTCCTTGACGTAGCGGTTGCCGGGTTGGCCGAACTTGACGATCTTGGACTGGCCGCCGCCGGAACAGTGGATCAGGCCGTGCAGGTCGGCGCGGCCGACGCGGGCGATGAGGTCGCGGATCAGCGGCACATAGGTGCGGGTGGGTGAGAGGATCGCCTGGCCCACGGTCACGCCAGTGGCGCCGGGCAAGGCGTCCTGTACCCGGTATTTCCCGCAATAAACCAGGGCCGGATCGATTTCGGGGGCGTAGGTTTCAGGATAGCGGGTGCGGTAGTCGGCGCCGAGCAGTTCGTGTCGCGCTGCGGTCAGGCCGTTGGAGCCCATCCCGTGGTTGGCGGTGTCCTCCCACGCGGCCTGGCCGGTGCTGCTAAAGCCGACGATGACATCACCTGGGGCCATACGGCCCGCATCAATGACCTCGTCGCGCTGCAGGCGCACCGCGATGGTGCTGTCCACGATAAGCGTGCGGACGAGGTCGCCCACGTCCGCGGTCTCGCCCCCGGTCATCACGCAGGGGATTCCCAGGCCGGTGAGTCGGTCGCTCAGGCGCTGGTAGCCGTTGACGATCCCGGCGATCACCGACCCAGGGATCCGCTTGGCGTTGCGCCCGATGGTGTTCGAGATCAGGAACGGCCCGGTTGCGCCGATACAGGCGCAATCGTCCAGGTTCATCACCAAGCTGTCCTGGGCGATGCCAGCCCACACCGACTCGTCGCCTGTCTCCTTCCACACCAGGTATCCGAGGGAGGACTTGGTGCCCGCGCCGTCGGCGTGGACCGCCAGGCAGTGTGCTGCCGAGCCGGTCAGATGATCCGGCACCACCTTGCAGAACGCCCCAGGAAACAGGCCCGGGTCGTGGCGATCGATGGCCGCGTGGACCTCAGCTTTGCTGGCGGAGACTCCGCGGGCCAGGTAGAGGGCATCGTGGCGCTGGTCGGTCATGTGGCCGGGCATGGTGGCCCCGTCTGGCCGACGGCAAGGTTCACGCCGCAGCGATCAGCTACTGCACCTGGTCGAGCCAGGGCGCCGGCGGCACTTCGCCGAGGTACATCATAGCGCCAAGGCCACCGGCGAAGGTCGTCCAGGCGTGATTCACGGATTCGGTGCCGGGGTCCGGGGGTTCGCTGGTCCGTTCATCCTGCGTACGGCAGAGGGGTTTGTGATTCAGGTGCGCAGCGAAGCTGTCCCGATCTCCGCTCCGGTCGTCATTGAACGCCATTGATTGCGAAGTGCTGCGCCGCCTGCGCGCCGCGAAGCGCTAGCCGACTCTCCGGAGACTGGGCGGCTTGCTGCGCCCCGCCCTCGCCCACCATGTCCGCCCATGTCCTTGCTGCGTCGTGCCGCCACCGTCAGCATGTGGACCCTCGCTAGCCGTCTGCTTGGCCTGGTCCGCGACCGGCTGTGGGCCGGGGCGTATGGCGGGAGCATGGCGCTGGATGCGTTCCAGGCCGCCTTTGCCCTGCCCAATATGTTACGCGAGTTGTTCGGCGACGGTGCGTTGTCGGCGGCCTTCATTCCGCGCTATGTGCAGTTGCGTGAACGAGACCCGGCTGCGGCCGAGGCCTTTGCTGGGGCGGTGCTGACCCGTCTGGCCCTGGGCTTGTCGGCGGTGGCCCTGGCGCTGCTCGCCGCGGTTGCGCTGGTGGTGTGGTGGGGTGGTGACCGGTTGCTCGGCCCGGCAGCACTCAAGCTGGTGATGGTGTCGGCTCTCGCCCTGCCACAGATTCCGTACCTGGTGTTTATCTGCTTTACCGCGATTTGCGCGGGGGTGCTCAATGGCCGGCGGCATTTCTGGGCCCCGGCCGCTGGGCCGGTGATCCTCAATCTGTGCATGATCAGCACGGTGTGGCTGGGGGTCGAGGACGAGTGTTGGCTGTTGCCGTATGCGGTGCTCGCCGCCGGGGTGCTGCAATGCGCGTTGATGCTGTGGATGGTGCGCCGCACCGGGCCTCTGCCGCCGTTTCGGCTGGAGGCCACACCAGAAGTTGCCGAGCTGCGTCGCGCCCTGCTGCCCACGCTGTTCGCCTCGGGCGTGTATCAGGTGAACGCCTGGATCGGCACCATGCTCGCGCTGATCCTGGTGCCGGGGGCGGGGGCGGTGCAGTTCCTCTATTTCGGAAATCGTCTGCTGCAGTTTCCGCTCGCGCTGATCGGGCACGGCGTGACCACCGCCGCCTATCCCGAATTGGCGCGTTCCGCGGGCCTGGGTTGGGCGGCCACCGGCGATGGGTTGCGCACTGCGGCGCGGCTCCAGGCGTTCTGGCTGCTGCCTGCGGCGGTGGGGTTGCTGGTCTGTGCCGAGCCGCTGGTGCGGACCATCTATCAAGTCGGTGCCTTCGGTGAGGATGCCGTAGTGCGCACCGTGCGGGTCAGCCAGATGCTGGCCCTGGCGCTGATCCCGGTAAGCCTGACCAAGCTGCTGGTGCGTGCCTTCCACGCGCACCGCGACCAGCGCACGCCGATGCGCGTGAGCCTGGCCATGGTCGGACTCAACCTGGTGCTGAACCTGGCCCTGGTGCGCACCCCATTGCGCGAGGCCGGCCTGGCCCTGGCCAGCGCCCTGTCCAGCGCGGTGGGCCTGGTTGCCTACCTGCTTCTACTGCGCGTGCGGGGCGCTGGCGTGGTCCTGCCGTTGCGGCCGTTGCTGCGCCCGTTGGCGGCGGCGCTCATCATGGGAGTGGCGGTCAGCCTGCTGCTGACGTGGTGGCCGCAGCCCGCGGGCCGCGCCTCGGGCTATGCGCTGCTGCGCCTGCTCGCCTCGGTGGGGCTGGGTATGGCGGTCTACGTCGCTATCGCCGGCAGGGCTTGGCTGCGGCGCCGGCCAGGGCAGGCTGCTGCACCTCACGAACCCGCGGAGTCCCCATGAAGTCCAAGCCCCGTTGCATCGGCGTCCTCACCAGTGGGGGCGACTGCCCTGGCCTCAACGCTGCGATACGTGGCGTGGTGAAGGCCTGCATCGGTGAGCATGGGATGCAGGCCATCGGCTTCCTGGACGGGTTTCGCGGCCTGGTCGAGAATCGCACCATCCCGCTCGATGACCGCGCCTGCTCGGGCATCCTCACCCTGGGCGGTACGATCCTGGGCACCAGCCGCGACAAGCCGCACAAGATGCCGATGGGAAGCGGCATGATGGACATGACCGCGACTGCGGTGGCTAACGCCAAGCGCCTGGGCATCGACGTGCTGGTGTGCCTTGGCGGCGGGGGCACGCAGAAGAATGCCCTGGCGATCATGAAGGCCGGTCTGCCGGTCGTTACCCTGCCCAAGACCATCGACAACGATGTCTTCGGCACCGATATCACCTTCGGTTTCGACACGGCCCTGGGTATCGCCACCGAGGCCATCGACCGGCTCCATTCCACCGCCACCAGCCATCAGCGCACCATCGTGTGCGAGATCATGGGCCACAACGCCGGCTGGCTGGCGCTGGGCGCGGGCATCGCCGGCGGCGCCGACGTGATCCTCATTCCTGAAATGCCGTACGACCTGGAGGTGATCGCCAACCACCTGTCCGAGCGCCGTCGCCAAGGCAAACGCTTCTCGATCGTAGCGGTGGCCGAGGGCGCCATCGACCAGGCCGAGGCCAAGGCGATTGCCGACCTCACCGCGCGGATCGAAAAGAAGACCAAGAAAAAAGCGCCACCGGCGGCAGAGGTACAGGTTGACGACGCGCCGCGTCTGGTCCAGGAACCCATGGCCAGCCGCCTCGCCCGCCGCTTGCAGCAGGTCACCGGCATCGAGGCCCGGGTCACCAGCCTGGGCCACGTCCAGCGCGGCGGATCACCCTCGGCCGCCGACCGTCTGCTCTGCACGCTCATGGGCACCAAGGCGGCTGAATGCATCAGCCAGGGGCGATTCAACGTGATGATCGCCGTGCGTGGCGACAGCTGCGTGCCGGTGCCGCTGGCGGATGTCGCCGGCCAGAAAAAAATCGTCCCGCTCAATCACGCCTGGATCCGCGCTGCGCAGCTGGTGGATACCTGTCTGGGGGTGAAAGGGTGAGCGCCTGCGGCATTCAAGACAGTCCGGTCGTCTGGTCGTCCGGTCGTCCGGTCGTCACCATCAATGAGGTCGTCTGTATCGCACGCGGCTTTGTTCGACGATACGCGGCGGTGATGCATGACGGATAAGGCCCAATCCGCAGGACGACCGGACGACCGGACGACCGGACGACCGGACGTATCCGGGGTGGCACACTCCGGATATTCCGCCCT
>JBILDK010000119.1:0-7357 GCA_044352625.1 Planctomycetota bacterium | reverse complement strand
CTGGGTAAGGGTTCCCCAGAGGATTTGCACGAGCTCATCAACCAGGCTGGTCGAACCATCGCCTCCCAGGTTACTGCCTGTCAGCGTTTTGCCGTGGCCCAGCTCAAGCTCTCGGCCTTCGTCCCGGTCGCCCTGCACCTCACCGGCTCTGGCGCCCAGGTCCACGGTATGGCCGCGGCGCTGGCCCAGCACAGCGGACTGCCAGTGCGTTTCATCAACCCGTTCGCCGGCCGTCCCCTGGCCCTTTCCGCAGCCGACGCCGATCGACTCGCCGGATTGCCTGGCGAGTGGGCGGTGGCGGTTGGCGGAGCCAGCGCCGAGCGCCTTGAGCTGGATGCCCTCGGTGATGATCGCAAGGCTGAACGGCGGCATTTCCGTACCGTGGGCGTGTTGCGTCTCGCCACCGCCGCCGCCGCCGTGATTATGCTGGGGGCCGTGGCCCTGGTCGAGGCCGGAAACCTGAGTGCGGGTGTCCGCCTGGCGGACCTCGAAACGCGGCATCCGGTCGCGACCGAGGCGGCCAAGGCCGCCACTGCCGCCCGCGCCGCCAAGGCTGCCGCCGCGACGCGCCTCGCTTGGCTGGATGGCGAGCGTCGGGTGGGGCGCATCGTCCCTGAGCTGATCGCCGCGATCGTTGCCATCCAGGATCCTCAGACCTGCCCGATCCGACTTGAGTCGTTGCGTGCCAATCGGCGCCCAGGTCAGACCCTGGTTGAGATCGAGGGGGCTGCCATGGCCGCTGGCAAGTCCGGGACCGCCCAGGTGCTGCATGCGTTCGAGCAAGGCCTGCGGGAGTCCTATCCGGCGATCGCAGCGATGGAGCCCCTGCCCAAGCCCATCGCCACGGATCGCCATCCGTTCCACTACCGGATCACCATCCCCGACCGGCCATGACCGGCGGCTGTCCTCATGCCCGTTCGCGATGACCTGCTGCTCCGCCTGGAGATGCACCTTCGGGCCACGCTGCCCGAAACCCTGACCGAGGTCACGCTGCCGGCTATGCGCTGGCGTCAGGCTGCTGGCCGGCTGACCCTGGTGCCGATATCGGCGGTATGGGCCGAAGTTGCAAGCGAGCAGGTGGCACCGGCGGCGCGGCCGTGGCTGGCGACCCACGGGGTGGAGTTGCGCCTAGCGGTGCCGGCAGGCGAAGAGGACGAGGAGCCTGCGCTGGACGGTGACGGGTTTTCTGGATTTATGGCGGATCCCGGCAACGAACTGGCCCTGGCGGCAGCGCGCCGCCTGGTCGAGTCGCCAGGCATCGAACACAATCCGCTCTATCTCCACGGTCCGGCCGGCAGCGGCAAGACGCGGCTGCTTCAGGCCATAGCCACCACCTTCCGCGCCGCCACCGGGGACGAAGCCGTGGTGGTGGTGGATGGTGGCACCTTCGTCGCGGCGTGGGCGCAGCAGCTCGCCGAACGACGACGCGACGGCGTGCGCGGGCGTATTCGCCGAGCGGCGTTGTTCGCGCTCGATGGAGTCGATGCCCTGGCCGGCCGCGGCTTGGCCCAAGAAGAGCTCTTTCATCTCATCAATGACGGACTTGAGGCCGGTATGCAACTGGTGTTCACCGCGCGCCAGCCGCCGCGGCGGCTGAATCCGTTTGAGGAGCGCCTGGCCACGCGCCTGGGCTGGGGCCTGACCGTGGGCCTGGAGGTACCCCAGGTTGAAACCCGACTCGCCGCCCTGCGTCGTTTGGCGGGCTCTGCTGCGGATGATCTGGCCGAAGCCGACCTGCTGCGGGTGGTCACCGAGCAGGCGCCGGACATGCATCGCATCACCGCCCTGGCGCGACGGCTGGCCGAGGGCGAGGGCCTCGCGCACGAGCCCACCACCGCAGTGGGCTTCGATCGTATCGTGAGCGCCGTGGCCCAGCGTACCGGGCTGCGCCCCGGCGATCTCGCAGGCAAACGTCGTCACCAGGGCATCAACCGCGCCCGCGGCCTGGCGTTGCTCCTCGGTCGGCGCCTCACCGGCCACAGCCTCGAAGCCCTTGGCGGCATGGTCGGTGGGCGCAGCCACGCCACCGTCCTCCATGCCGTGCGCCAGACCGAACAGCGCATCCAGGCTGACCCCACGTTGCGCCGGCTGACGGATGAGATCACCCAGGAATTGCTGGCCGACTGAAGTCAGCGGATTTGACAGTCCGGAAATCCCGGGGTAAGGAATGGGACCTAACCTGCCCAGGACCAACCCATGCGTACTGCCATCATCCCCGCCCTTCTCGTCATGCTCTCCGGCGCCGCGCTCGACGCCGCCGAGCAGTTCCGCCTGCTGGTGATGCAGGCACAGAAGGGTGACGCCGCCAAGTACGCGCCGCTGGCGGAATACCTGGCCGACAAGGGCGTGCCGGCCACGGTCGAGGGCGCCTCGGGCTATGGCGCCGCCGCCGCGAAGTTCGCCAAGGGCGAGGCCGAGGCCATGGTCGCCGGCTCGGCGGTGGCCGGCATCCTCATCATCAAGGACCTGGCCGAACCCGTGGCCCGGCCGGAAAGCGCCGCCGGGGTCAGCACCTACAAGGCGGTGATCCTGGCCAAGAAGGGCGCCGCGCCCTATGACGGCAAGGCCAGCTATTTCGCCGGCAAGACCGTGACCTGCTGCGCCCTGGCCTCGTCCGGTGAACTGTTCCTCAAGTCGGCCCTCGCCGGCAGCGACGTAAAGGTCGAACCGGCGGTGGCCAAAAGCCACGGCGCCGCGATCGAGGCCCTGGCCCGGGACCAGGCCCAGCTCGCCATCGTCAAGAACATGGTGTGGGCCAAGGAACAGGCCAAGCAGCCCGATCTGGTGCAGGTGGGCGAGACGACGGCGTGAACCCGGACAACACCCTGATCGTCGCCAAGCAGGTGGATGCCGCGACCAAGGCCAAGGTCACCGAGGCGCTGCTCGGCCTCGAAAAAGACCAGTCCCCCGCGGCCATGAAGGTCAAAGAGGCTCTGGGCTGCGCGCGCTACATCCCCACCACCAAGGAGACCTTTGCCCACAACCTGCTGATGCTGGGCAAGGCCGGCATCAGCAAAGACTTCGCGTTCCAGAACTGAATCGTGGTGGGGCGCAGCATGGGTATCGGACTACGCATCAACCTCCTCGCCGGCGGCCTGCTCGTGGCCGTGGCGCTGGTGGTGGCAGCGGCGCTCATCCTGGCCCAGCGCCAGGCTCTGGCCGAACTGGAGGCCGGGGTGGAAGCGAGCACCACAACGGCGGCGCAGCAGGGCGCGGCAGCGAACCGGGCGGTGAGCGACGAGCTCGCCGCCCAGGCCCGGGCGGACCTGGTGGCCAAGGCCCAGGCCCAGGCCGGGCTGCTCGCCCGGCTCGCCGCGGATCCCATCGCCAACTTCGAATTCGACGGACTTGACGCCCTGTGTCATCAGACGGTCCAGGACGAAGACCTGGTCTTCGCCCTGGTGCGCGATGCCAAGGGCAAGCCGCTGACCAAGGAACGGTGCGCTGACGACGCCGGTTTGACGACCCTGGTACCGGGCGCAGCCACCAGCACCCCCGAAGCCATCGCCACCGCCCTCGCTGGCCGCGACGGCGCGGTCTCAGCGACGGCCACGGTGAGCGATGCCGCAGGGAAAACCCTCGGCCAGGTCCTGGTGGTCGCCTCGGATCGCCGGGCGCAGGAACGGGCCCGCGCCATCACCAGCCGGCTTGCCCAGGCGCAACGTGATGCCGACGTCCAGTTCGCGGCGATCAGCTCGGCCCTTGAAAGCGAGGCCATGACCCAGACCCGGCGCGGCATTCTGTTGGGTGGAGGGTTGGCCCTCGCCGCCAGCCTCCTCGCCCTCATCCCCCTGTGGCTGCTGGCGCGTTCGGTGGTGATGCCGATCCGCGCCACCGCCCGCGCCCTGCACGCCATCGCCTCGGGCGACGGCGATCTGACCAAGCGCCTGCCGGTGGCGGGCCGCGACGAGATCGCCGAGGTCGCAGAACGCTTCAATGCCTTTGCCGACCAGTTGCAGACCATGGTGCAGTCCCTCGGTGGGCGCAGCGGTGACCTTGCTGCCGCCGCCACCGCCCTCGACGCCATCAGCCGCGAACTGGCGGACAGCGCCCGGCACGGCCGCGAGCAGAGCGATCAGGCCGCAGGCAACGCGCGCGCCCTCAATGACCACGCCGGGGCCGCCGCCGCCGCCACCACCGAGATGAACGCCTCGATCCAGGAGATCAGCCGCAGCGCCAGCGCCTCGCTGGAGGTGGCCGGGGCCTGTGCGCGCAGCACCCAGGAGGCAGCCACCGCCATGGCCCGACTCGAAGCCAGCACCGCCGCCATCGACGAGGTGGTGAAGCTGATCTCGGCGGTCGCCGACAAGACCAACCTGCTGGCCCTCAATGCCACCATCGAAGCTGCCTCGGCAGGCGCCGCGGGCCGGGGCTTCTCTGTGGTTGCGGCCGAGGTCAAGGAGCTGGCCCGGCGCACCGCCGCCTCGACCCAGGACATCACCGCGCGGGTCGCCGCGATCCGCAGCGACGCCGGGGCCGCCGCCGCCGCCATGCGCCGCATCGAGGAGCAGGTGCGGCAGATCAACGCCGGCCAGCAGTCCATTGCCAGCGCCGTCGAGCAACAGACCTCGACCACCGGCGAGATCGCGCACACCGTGCAGGAATCCGCCCAGGGCGCCGCCAGCATCGCCAGCAACATCAGCGACATCAGCGAGGCCATGCGCCGCACCGACGCCGAGGCCGGCCGCACGCGCATCGCTGCCGAGGACCTCCGCCGTCTGGTGGACGGGATCCGCACCCTGGTGGGGCGCTACCGCGCCTGAGCCGCCTGGCCGCGCTTGGCGAAGCGCTCTGCCTGACGCTTGGCCATCCAGGTGCAGATGTCCCACAAATCGGCTACCGGCTGGCGGGTATAGGGCAGGGTCGGCAGGTAGTCGGCCGGGCCGAATTCCGGCGTCAACGTGGTGGTGGTCAGGCCCGCGGCCTGCTGGGCATTCCACACGATATCCCACCAGCGTTCGTGGGCGGCGAGGGCCTCGGCCCATTCCGGAGCGCGCGGATCGTTGACTTGGGGCCCTTCGGCGTGACCGACACGGGCATGAACGTGGTGGGTCTGCCGCGCCACCGCCTGGATGATGTCGAGCTGGTCGTCGATCAGGCGTTCGGCCACGCAGCACCAGTGGCTGAAATCGGCGGTGAACTTCAGGGCGGGGAACTCGGGCAGCAGCTCGCGCACGGTCCACGGGCTGTAGAACGCCCGGCCACGGTGAGTCTCGTGCGCCACGGTCACCGGCAGGCCCTTTTCCAACTGGGTGACGCCGCTGTAGAAGGTCCGCATCGCGGCGGTGGTCCAGGCGTCGTGGCCGCTGTGGGCATTGATGAACAGCGGGTTGAAGGTCAGCGCGTCGTCGATCTGGCGCGCGAGGCTGTCGAGGTCCGCCTCGGGTGTGCGGCTGGCCTTGGGGTCAAACGCGCCGGTGAAGACCTGCGGAATCAGGCGCAGGTCGTGGTCAGCGAGCAGCGCCTTGAGCGAGGCGCGTTCCTCGGGCTTGAGCCACAGCACCGGGGTCTCGATCGCGCCGAAGCCCAAGGTCTTGATCTTGGGAATGACCGTGGTCAGCGGTTCGGTGACGCCCCAGAGGTGGCGGACGAGAAGGAGGTTCATGGTGGCGGACTCCGGATGAGGAGTGGGTGATGTATCAGGGCCGTGGCCGCCCGCCACCCGGGTGAATCCCCGAGCGCGGCCGCATGCCGGTTGCCCACAGCGGTTCTGCCGGATGCTGCCCCGCCCATGCGCTCTGCCGCCCTCATCAGCCTCGGCTGCTCCAAGAACCTCGCCGACAGCGAAGACCTGGTCACCGCGTTGCGGACCGTCGATTTCGGCCTGACCAAGGAATTGGGCGAAGCCGACCTGGTGCTGGTCAACACCTGCGGCTTTATCGATGGCGCCAAGCAGGAGTCGATCGAGCACATCCTCAAGGCCGCAGCCGGCCGCAAGGAGGGTGCCAAGCTATTCGTCGCCGGTTGCCTGACCGAGCGTTACCTGACCGCATTGCAGGCCGACATCCCCGAAGTGGACCAGTGGGTGACCTTCAAGGACTACGACCGTTTTCCAGCCGTGGTGAAGGCGCATTTCCCCGACATCAAGAGCCACCGCCTGCGCCACGACCAGCGTAGCCAGCTCACCCCACCGCACTTCGCGTTTCTTAAAATCGCGGAGGGGTGCGACAACACCTGTAATTTCTGTGCCATCCCGCTGTTTCGCGGCAAGCACCAGAGCCGGCCCTTCGCTGACGTGGTGAAGCAGGCCGCGACCCTGGCGGCGCGGGGCGTGAAGGAGATCAACCTGATCTCGCAGCACCTCGACTACTACGGCCGCGACCTTGATGGCCGGGCGCAGTTGCCGGACTTGGTGCGCGCCGTCGCCGCCGCCGCGCCGGAAGCCTGGATCCGGCTGCACTACTGCTATCCCAACGACTTCAGCAACGAGCTGATCGCGGCCATGGCCGAGACGGCGAACGTGGTGCGCTACGTCGATATGCCGATCCAGCATGCCGCGGACCGGGTGCTGGCGGTGATGGGCCGGCGCACCACCCGGGCGCGCATCCAGGAGCGCCTTGCCGCGATTCGCGCCGCCATGCCCGATGTGGTCATCCGCACCACCTTCATCGTGGGTTTCCCCGGCGAGACTACCGCGGATCTGGCCGAGCTCATGGCATTCTGCAAAGCCCAGCGCTTCGATTCCGTGGGCTGCTTCCCGTACAGCGACGAAGAGGGCACCACGGCGGCGAAGATGCCCAAGAAGCTCACCGCGCGCACCATCGCCGCGCGGCACAAAAAGTTCATGACCGCCCAGTCCGCGCTGCACGCCAAGCAGCTCAAACGCTGGATCGGCCGCGAGCTGACCGTGCTCGTGGACGAGCAGCGCGACTTCGGCCTGTTCGCGTGCCGTCACCACGGCCAGGCCCACGAGGTCGATGCGACGACCCTGGTGCACAGCGAGGGCCTGACGGTCGGCGACTGGGCCCAGGTCCGCGTCACCGGCGTGTCAGGGTACGACCTCGTGGCGGAGAAGGCATGACGGCGCCTGGGAGCGCAGGCTTCAGCCTGCAGCGAGCGCCCCAGGCCGTTCTCATCGCCATTGCGCTGGCGCTGTGCGGGTGTCCCTCGGGTCGCGGCGACGCGCCTCCGGTGGAGGTCGCTACGATCCGCGCTGCCCACACCACCGCGCCCGCCTGCCGCGCCACCCTCACTGTGCGCACCCAGCCTGATGGTGGCGAGGCGGTGACCCTGTCGTTGCATGTCTGGGCTGACGCGGACGGCGCAGTGCGCCTCAAGGTCGCCAAGCTCGATGTGGACGTGCTCGATCTGCTGCTGCGTCCTGACGGTACCTATCTGGCGTGGGCGCCTCGCGCAC
>JBILDK010000117.1:0-7383 GCA_044352625.1 Planctomycetota bacterium | reverse complement strand
AACCGCCGAGGAGCAGCGGCGCTGGGACGAGATCCGCCTGGTCTACCGCCGTCGCCAGGAGGTGTCCGGCAGTGACGACCCGGTGAAGCAGGCGGTGGTCCAGCTCGCGCGCCTGGGCGAGCGCCTTGACGCCTTGCACGGCACCCTCGCCAACGCAGCCACGCGCAATCGCGACGCCGAGAGCGAGCGGCTGGAGCGCCTCGTCGCCGGTCTGGTGCAGGCGGTCGGAGCTGCGCGCAGCGAGGCACCGAAGATTGAGGTGGTCAACACCCTGCCGAAATACTACGCGCAGATCTTCGATCATCACCTCAAGGTGATCGAAGCCTCGCTGGTGCCGGTGATCGAGCTGCTCGGGCGCTATGCCGGTGGCACCCAGACCACCCGCGCTGAGCTTGAGACCATCGCCGCCGACCTGCGCCGCCTCGGCGACCGCCAGAAGGGCATGCCCTACCGCGATACGCCGGGCGCGTGATCAGCCGCCCCGCGCCCGCCAGGCGCTCGGCGTCATGCCGGTCTGGCGCCGGAACACCTTGGTGAAATAGCTCGCATCCGAGAACCCAACCGCCAGGGCGATGGTGAGCAGATCCTGATCGGTTTGTTCCAGCATCTGCCGGGCGGCATCGATGCGCGCCCGTTGGACCAGGTCGGACAGTCCGCGTCCTGTGGCCGTGCGCAGCAGCTTGGTCAGGCGCGGCTGGCTGACGCCCACCGCCTTGGCCAGCATGGGGCGCGACAGATCCTCCGCGCAGCGGTCACTGATGATGCGCAGCGCCTTCTGGGCCAGGGCCTCGGCCGGAGTGGCGCGGTGGTGTTCCAGCGCGTCGAACACGCGCTCGACTCCGATGCGCAGGATCTTGGCCATGGCCACGTCGTCTTGCACCGCGGCGAGCGAGGCCACCGGATCATCGCGCCCGACAAAGGGCCGCGACGAGCCGGATTCGATGGCGGTGCGGCCCATCAGCACCAGCAGTTCGACCAACTGAGCCCGGGTGCGCTCCAGGTCGCCACCACCACGATGGTAGATGCCCACCAGGATGCGGTTGACCGAGGACCGCGCCCGACCGCGATCGCCGGCGCGGATCGCGGTCACGAGCAGCGATTCCTCCTCCAGCCACGCACTTGCCACGCCCTCGGCGCCGCTGCGTTTGAGGCCGCGAAGGAAGTCGGCCCGTTCACGTTCCCGGCCGTGGCGTTCCCGCGCCGCAGCGAGCTGGGCAGCGTTCACCAGGTTGGCCTCGACCGCACGCTCCAGCAAATCCTGACAGGCGCGCCGTACATCGAAGCGCGGCCGCGCGATGCCCTCGGGAAAAAGGTCTGCCTCGGCCACCCAGGCGACGATCCCGCCAGTGACCACCTGGTTCACCATCACCGGTATGGCCCAGGAGAAGCGTTCGCCACCCAGCGGCAGTACGATGGGTTCTCCACGTTCGGTCGCTTCAAGGACCAGGCGCTGACGTTCCGCGGGCGTGGGCGCGTCCTGCCGCTCCTCGTACATTCCACACCAGCTTGTCCCCGGCCAATGCGCCCCCCAGGCGTCAGCAACCGCGGCGACCTCAGGGGATGGGAGCATGGACCCATTGAGCGCGTTCGCCAGGCAGACGCAACCCGTTGCCAGGAGGGCCAACCCATGCCATGGTAAGGGCATGGCCATCAACCTTGCCCGTCATGACCGGGTGTTCCAACCTGGTGCGGTGGTCGTCCGCCAAGGTGATCCCGCCACCGCTCTCTACATACTCAAGAGCGGCACCGTCATGGTTGTCAAGCATATGGACGATGGTTCGGAGGTCACCCTGGATGTGCTCGGCTTCGGGGCGCTGTTTGGGGAGATGGCCCTGCTCGACCGGGCACCGCGTTCGGCCTCGGTGATCGCGGTGCAACTGAGTACCTGTGTCGAAATCCCCGGCGAATTGGTCCACGAACAGGTACGCAGCGGCGGACCGCTGGTGCCGATCATCCTGCGCGTGATGGCCCTGCGCCTGCGCATCGCCTCGGATCAGCTCGCCCAGTTGCGCATGGCGCAGTCACCCGGCGTTGCCCCGGCGGTGGCCAAGCCCGATCCCGACTCCGCCCGCCACCTCGCCCGGGCGGTGCGCGACCTTGAGACCCAGGTGTTGAGTTGGTCGGACCTGGCGTTGCCAACGACCAAATCCGGCTGACGCGGATCAGCCCCTCATGCCGCTTTGAGGTTCAGCGCCGCCACCAGATGCCGGCGTAGATCCTCGGCCTCGGTGTCGTCAAGCTTCCGGCCCTGACGGCTGACATAGAACACGTCCACCGCCACATCCCCCATGGTGTTGATCAAGGTGTAGCCGATATCGTCGCCATGCTCGGCGATGGCGCGGCAGAGCTTGGCGAGCAGCCCGACCTCGTCCTTGGTGTGGATATCGACGATGGTGTGGTGATCCGAGGTGAGCTGCTCGACCTTCACGGCCGGATCATCGAAGCCTGAGTCCGCAGGCCGCAGCCCCGCTGTGGCTTGTCGGCGGCGGTCGAGCAGCACCCGCGGATCGAGCGTGCCGCCTGACACCGCCAGCAGATCCTTGCGCAACCGGGTCCAGCACTCCGCATCCTTGACCTTGGCGGGATAGATGGTGGCAAGGCGAAAGCTGTAGAGCACCACGCCGGTCCCTCCGTCGACCGGGGCCGTGATCCACGAACGCAGGTCGATCACATCAAAGCCATGCCCACTGAGCGTAGCCGCCACATCGGCCAGCAAGCCATGACGGTCGGGAATCGCCGCAGTGACCTGGATGAAGCGTTCGCCCAGTTCGTGCAGGAGGCCGATGCCCTGACTCCGCTGCTCAGCCACCACGCGAGCGTGGCGTACGGCCTCGGCCGGCGCTGCCTGATGGTCATAGGTCCCGCCGAGCTGGGCGAGGAAGTCCTCAGCCACGTCTGCCGGAATGCCGCTCTCCACCAGCTCCGACACCAAGCGCTCGTGGTGGCTGGAAGCCACCTCAGTCCCAGCCAGCTGACGCGCCACCGCCTCGCGCAATTCCCCGAGCAGGGCCTCCTGCCAGCCGGTGAGGATGCCTTCGCCCACCGCCTTGGAATCGCACCACGTCATGCAGTACAGCGCATCAAGATTGGCCAGCGAACCCATCCGCTCGGCGAAGGCGGCGAGGAAGGTCGGCTCGTGAACATTGCGCATGCGACTGGCATCGGACAGGGCCACGTGCTTCTCGACCAGGAAATAGATGAAGTCCTCCTCCTCGCGTGCGAGCCCCAGGCGCTTGGCCACTTCGGCCACCATGATCGCCCCACGGGCGACATGGCCACGACCCATGTACTTGCCCATGTCGTGCAGCAACAGCGACAGACACAGCAGATCCTTGCGCGCCACCGCGGGAAAGACCCGTGCCATGCCTGGCAAGCCCGTGGCTTTGCCGTTGGCCACCGCATCCAGGTTGCCGATGGCGATGAGCGTGTGTTCGTCCACCGTGTACTGGTGGTAGCTGTCGAACTGCATGTGGCAGGTGAGATTGCCGAATTCGGGCAAATAATGGCCAAGGAACCCGCAATTGTGCATGTCCTTGAGGATCGGCTGCACCCGCCCGACATCACCTAGGATGGCCAGGAAGGCTGCCGCGATACGCGGATCATGACGTTCGGCATCGTCGATCAGGTGCAGGTTGGCGCGGATCGCACGCTGCAATTCGAAGGACAGGCGCAGATCGCCCTGCTGCGCCGCCCGGCAACCCTCCATCAGCCGGGCGATGGCGTCTGGTTCACGCCACAACCCCGGATTGCCCAGGTGGGCCTGGCCCTGGACCGCGGTGAGGTCCGGAGTCAGCACCTTGCGGGACTTGATCAGCACCGGCTTCTGGCCGAGATGGCCGAGGGCGTGCAGGCGGCTCGTCACCAGATCAACCATCTGATGGACGTGCAGCACCTGGCCGTAGTGGCTCTTCATGAAATGCTCGACCGCACGCAGGCTGCTCACGTTGCTGTAGCCATAAAGCTTGGCGATGCGCACCTGGTCGGCGAGCTGCCATACATCCTGCTTGCGACCGTGGTGGAAATGCAGCAACGAGCGCAACGCCAGGAGATGATCATTGGTGGCGATCACCCCGTGCAGGTCGGCGCGCGTGATCACGTCGAGTTCGGTCAGGCTAAGCACATTGCGCGAGCCTGCCACCGCCCAGGCGGCATTGCGCAGCAACTGCACGTCGCGCAGGCATCCTGGGTTTGACTTGAGGTTCGGCTCCATCAAAAACACGCTCGCCCCGACCTGGGTGCGGCGCTTGGCCAATTCTTCGAGCTTGTAGCGCAGAAAGGGCTGAGCGCGGCGCGCGCGAAAGCGCTCGATCAGTCCGGCCATTGCCGCCTGCATCGTCGTACCCGCCACCAGCGGCCGCTGTTCGATCACCGCTGTGCCGGTGACGAAGTCCTCCTCCAGGATGCGTTCTAGTTCCGGCAACGCACGCTGGCTGGCGCCGACCTGGAATTTCACATCCCACAACAAAGTCTGCAATTCCTGCCAGCCTTTGGCCAGCCACGCCGGCTGCTCTCCCCCCGAGGACAACACCAGCAGGTCGAGGTCCGATTGCGGATTCATCTCGCCCCGGCCATACCCGCCGATGGCGAAGACGCCGACCGTATCCTGCCAGCCTGCGGGGGCACCGACCTTGGCGAAGGCCCGCTCAGCGAGATGACTGACGATGGCATCGGTCAGTGCACTGATTTGAGCGCAGATGTCGTGCCCGGTGACCTCGCCAAGGTGTTCGACCTGGAAGCGACTGATCGCCGCCAACTCCCGCGTTTTGAGCGCCTTGAGCGCGGCCAGCGCCTCAGGCCGAGGCAACTGCCCGATGCCGCGCAATTCATCAGTCAAATGCCGGGCGACGGGAACCTGGACGACATGAGCGGATTCGGTCACAATGTCCTTTGAGATGTCGCAAGCGCCTTCAGCGCGGTGTGGTGGCCGCCTGCGGCGTGCCGGTTCGGTGCGAGTTGAGCCCGCGATGCGATGATGCCGTCAATCACCACTAGACAACTGGTGCGGTGTGCCTGCGGCACGGTGAGGCCAGCGCTGCAAGCCGGGGGCGAAGGGCCGGAAAGTGAGATCGCGCCCCCCCCATCCATCGGTCCCATGGCCCAACGGTGACACGCCTGCCGCGCGCAAGCGGTCAAGGGTGCCGGCCGCCCACGGACGGTGCGTCAAGCTGCCGTCAGGCGGTCATCCGACCCGCGCATTCGCCGGAAGACCACCTTTTATCTTCCCGCCGACGCGCCGATCAGATCGGCCTGCGTTAGGCCTTGGCCGCTCAGCCAGCGTTGCCTGATCATAAGCGCCAGGGCGGGCGGGGCGTGGCGATCGAGCCACGCGTCCCAATCGCCCGGCTCGGCCCAGCCGAAACGGTGGCTCTCGGTCCACTCGCGGACGGCGGTCAGGAATTTCTCGCTGCCAAGTTGATTGCGCAGATGCTGGTACATCAGTGCTCCACGACCGTAGACGACTGCGCCATAGGCGGTCTCTGTGTAATCTCCGGCGGGCAGGGTCATGGCCAGGGGTGGGCGACTCTGATCCATCATGGCCGTGAACAGGCTCAGGCTCCACACCGAGCCGATCGTCGGTCCGTATTCGGATTCCAGCACCCAGGCTCCGGCCCAGTTGGTCAGCGACTCGTCCAGCCAGGGTGAACGCATCGTGTCGTTGCCGACCATCAGGTGCCACCACTGGTGGCAGGTTTCATGTGTACATATCTCTTCAAGCATGCGCGTGGCTATGCCGCTTGGTGGCAGGGTGGAATCTTCTTCCCCGACCATCTCACAGATATCGCGGCCGATCAGGACCAGGCCGCTGGCCTCGACTCCGCCAACCCCGCCTTCGAGCGGGGCTTCGACCGCATCAAATTCCTTCCACGGGTAATTGCCGAAGGCGGCAGCACAGCGGTGCAAGGCGATGGCGCAGGCCTTGACCGCCCGCTCTCCGGCTTGTTTGCGTTCTGGGCGGTGCCACATGCGGACGTGAATGCCATCTGTCTCACGCTGACTGATGACCAGCCCCGAGCCGATCACCAGGCAGAGATTGCGTGTCAACGGTGCGGCCAGCACGATTTCGCTCCGCCCTCCGCCCAGATCCCGCCGTGAGGTTTCACTGCCCGGACCGGCGACCACCACCCCGCTCGGCACCCGTAGGCGCAGCAACCAGTGAGCGATGTGGGTACGCACGGAATCGGCCATGCCGGCCAGCGGATCGACCCGCCAAGCGCCATCGAGACGCACGCTGACCTCGGGTGCGAAACTGCTGAACACCCAGACCTGATCCTCTGATCTGGTCATCAGGCCGTGATAGCCAGAAGCGGAAATCCTGGCGGCAATCTGCCCTTCCACCAGCACCTGACCGCCGGGCGGGAGGGGATGCGGCAGAACCAGACGCATGTGTTCGCCGCCACCCAGGCTCTCCGCATCCTGGGCCACACCGTCGACACGCACACCCGTGAGTGCCAGGTTTGCGCCACGGAAGGCGGGGGCATTGGGCCAGCAATTGAACACGATATCACTGACCGCATCCGGACCTGGGTTGGTCCACAGCAGACGCATGCTGCCGCGCAGGCCCGGCAAAGCGTCGTCGAGCTCAAGGTCGAGTTCGCCGCGGGCCGCGGTTTGTACGCGCAGCAGATCGTTTAAGCCAGTCTCGTTGAGAGCTGGGCGCAACTGATCAAGCCATGCCGGAGTGCCCAACTCGGCGCCAGCGAGCAGAGATGCGAAAAACAGGGGGATGAGGTAACGCAGCATCATGTGAGAGTGTCCCATGTCATTCCCGCCCAACAATGTGCACATGTGCGCGACAGAATTGTTGGGCGGGAATGACATCGGGGGTGTCGGCGGCGGCATGCGCAGCATGCTCAAGCCCCTGACAGCAAACAGTCCTAGCGCCGACCGGAGGCCCCACAGCACGCGGTAGGTCAACCACGCCCGCCGCAAGGTCGGGCGTCGTCTTTGGCGCGGACGATCCGCTGCTCGCCCTGCGAGCCGCGCTGCAGGTGGTGGGTGGTGGGTGGGGAACCCTCCTGGATGGGCCGGATCACGGGTTGTTTTCCGAGGGGTACCTCGCTGACCGGAACCTGGCTGAAGGTCGGGCTTGCGTGTCCTCCGCAGCGGACGTAAGCCCTGATGATGACCTCTACCGCCGAGCCAGCCGAGTTATTTACCCGTCTTCATCGCACGGTGTGCAGCGTGATCCGCGGGCAGGAGCGCACCGTGCGCCACCTGCTGGCGGCCTTCGTCGGCGGTGGCCATGTACTGCTCGACGATGTGCCGGGGACCGGCAAGACCACGTTGGCCAAGGCCCTGGCCAAGGCGGTCGGGGCGCGCTTCACCCGGGTGCAGTTCACCCCCGACCTGCTGCCCTCGGACATCCTGGGGGTGGCGATCTAC
>JBILDK010000116.1:0-7414 GCA_044352625.1 Planctomycetota bacterium | reverse complement strand
GATCTTGGCTATGGGGATCTGTCGTGTTACGGCGCGACCGAGATTAAGACCCCCAACATCGATGCCCTGGCCAGCCAGGGCGTGCGCATGACCGATGCCTGCTCAACGGCTGCAGTGTGCCAACCATCGCGCTATTCCTTTCTTACCGGCGAGAATCCCAACCGCATCCGCAGCGATCGCACAGGTTACGAGTCCTACTTCCGGGAAGGCCAGCATACCGTAGCCACGATGCTCCAGGCGGCTGGCTACCGGACCTCCATGTTCGGCAAATGGCATAACGGCTTTACCCGCGGAGCCCAACCCGATTGGAATCGGCCTAACTTTGTGGCCAATATCCCCGGCGCGGTCAAGCATTCACCGCTGGACCTCGGTTTCAGCACCTATTTTGGCACACCGAAAAGCCACAACGAGCCCCCATTCGTCTACGTGGAAACGGTACGTGATGCCCAGGGGGCCCCCCAGTTGCAGGTCGTCAATGGCGATCCGGACGATCCCATCGAAATGATTCCGGCGCAGAAACCGCCTAAACCGCCAGACTATGGTCATGGAATCAGCCTCGGTGCTACAGCCGCCCATGCGGAACGAGTGGACGAGTATATCGACAATGTTTGCGCGGATCGTGCCGTTGCCGAACTCGGCCAGGTGGGCGATCGCCCGTTCTTCATGTATCTGCCGTTTCAGGCCCCCCATATGCCCATCACCCCAGCCAAGGAGTGGCGCGGCACGAGTCTTGAGGGTGAGTATGGTGATTACGTCCAGCAGTTCGACGCCCAGGTTGGCCGCGTTCTCGCAGAGCTGTCGCGCTTACAGCTCGATCAAAACACCCTGGTGATTCTCACCAGCGACAATGGCGGCCTCGGCCCCAATAATGATCACAGCAAGGTCGGGAGCCTCCAGGGCCAAAAGACCGATGCTTGGGAAGGTGGACATCGCGTACCACTTATTGTCCGCTGGCCCAATGGGGGAATTCCTGCCGGCAAGGTGTGCGACAAGCTCATCGGCGGCACCGACCTCATGGCCACGATCTCGGCCGCGACTGGCGTTCCCATCCCACCGGGCGCTGCGATCGACAGCTTGAACCAACTACCGCTGCTGCGTGATCCGGAGGGTCATGGAACCATCCGCAACGAGATGCTTATCCAAGCCACCAAGTGCTGGATGCTGCGCTTCACCACAACGGTCGGCGGCAAGGAAACCAAATGGGCATATATCCCTGTGCGCGGCACTGGCGGTGAAACGGTGGTTGATGGGGTGGAAAGTGGCGGCGGCATGTACCGTGCCTATCGTGACTTTTATTGGGTAAATAGTGATATCCTCATCGATCCGGACACCGGCAAGGGGAAGGTCAAGCCTGAGGCACCATTCCAGCAGCTCTATAACCTGAGCGAAGATCCTAAACAGCAAACCAATGTGATCGCGGCCAATCCTAGCCTGGCCAACGACGCAAGTGCTCGGTTGAATGCCTTGATCGCCCTAACCGCCAATCGCGCGCCACAGGCCAAAGCTCCGTTGTTGGCACAGGTCGGTGAGGTCGGCAAGACCTTCAGCCTGGTCATTGCAGCGACCACCTTTGCGGATCCCGATAAAGATACCCTCTCGTATGCCGTTACCGGCCTCCCCGCGGGCCTGTCGTTCGCCCCGTTCACCCGCACTATCTCTGGCACCCCGACTGCGGCCGGTACCTTCACCGTGCAGGTCAGCGCCAAGGACGGCCGCGGCGGCATCGCCACCACCAGCTTCACTCTGACCATCGCCGAGGGCGTCGTTCCTCCGCCGCCGACGCCACCCACCGGTTTGCGTGACCTCATCTACACCGACTTCAACGCCAATGACGTCCTGAAGACCGGCTGGGAGCAGTCCAACCGCAACACCATGGGAACGCTGCGCAGCACCGGCACAACTCGTAATGGCAGCCAACGTAGCTATTCCATCGAATTCAGGGCGGCGGATGCCTATGCCGGGTTGTGGTGCAAGAACAACGCCTTCGACACCCAGCGCTACGCCTCGGTGAGCTTCTGGATCCACGGTGGCGTCGTTGGTGGTCAGGACGTCGAAGTACAGGCGGTCCGCGCTGGTGGTTCGTCCACGGGTGTCCGCTTGGCGCCGCTGAAGAAAGCGCAGTGGCAGCTGATCACCATCCCACTGGCCGACCTGGGCGCGACCGAGGTGACTGACTTGGCGCATCTGCGCTTCGTCAACAAAGGCGCCAGTTCGGCCACGGCCTTCTACATCGACGATCTGTCGTTCGATGTACTCACCCAGCCCAAGACCTTCCTCTATGCCGAGGGCATCAAGACCGGCTGGACGCAGCAGAACCTGAACTGTGACGGCAGGCTGCTCAGTACGGTATCCCCGCGCACCGGCCTCAGGTCCTACTCGATCAAGTTCCTGGCAACTGACGCCTATGCCGGGATGAAGTCGCCGAATACGCCGTACAACGTTGGTGCCCAGGCCGCGCTGAGCTTCTGGATCAACGGCGGCAGCGTCGGCGGTCAAAGGATCGAAATCCAAGCGGTACGCGCCGGCGGTGCGCTCCCGGGTAAGCTGCTGGAGCCGCTGAAGGTTGGAACCTGGCAGCAGGTCACCGTGTACCTCGACGAACTCGGCATTCTAGGGGCGACCGACCTCTCGGCCATCCGCTTCGTCAACCGCAGCGGCGGTGCAACCGAGACCCTCTATGTCGATGACGTTTGGTTCGACGAGGCGATGCCGGAGACGGTCAGAGGCACGCTGTGAGGACCGTCGCTCACTCCTGAATACTCGGGGGCCATGCTGACAACGACCAGGGGACGAGGTAACTCGTCCCCTGGTCGTTTTTTTTGTGCAAGATTCACGACAGAGCGCCATGGCCATTGAACCTCAAAACACAGTTGGTGGTGGGTGGTGGAGAGGCAATACCATGCGCTCTGTCCACCGAGTACCTCCTGGGTGCAGCTCTATGGCGCTGCAAGAGGCTGTTCCCCACCCACTACCCACCACCCACCAACTGCGACAGGCAGGTTGAAGCGACATGGAGGAACGGAGAACCAGAGGTGAGCAGGGCTTGGACGAAAATCGTCATTCACCGAAATGGTGAATAGGACCGTTCGTGGAAACCCTTGCCTGTTCCGTTCCCCTGGTCCTTCATGTGAGTCTATGGCCGCCCCTATTGACATCGTGGAGATCCTCTGCCGATCTCTCGGGTGATGCGTTGTCGCTGGATATAGCGACGCGCCCAAACGGTAACGACACCGTCCGGGATTTCCTGTAATGGCCTGGGCATTTCCAACATCCTTGGTGTCACCTCGGCTGAGGACCATGCGCTCCCGCCCAATCATACAGGAATATCATGCCCACACCACGTTTGCCCCATCCGTTCTTATTTGTGATCGGCCTGTTTCTGCTCGGCTTCTCCCTGAAGGCAGCGGAACCGGCACTGCCGCCGGCCACCTGGCACGCGGTGGCCTATGGTCCCCATCCGCGCCAACTGCTCGACATCTGGGCTGCACCCGGGAACGGTCCCAGGCCGGTTTGCCTGTTCATCCATGGCGGCGGGTGGGTGATGTACGATCGATTCAAGTTTGTGGGTGAACTGCTGCAGCCCCTGCTCGACCACGGGGTGTCGGTGGTGAGCATCGATTACCGCTACCTGCGCGAGGCGACCCAGGATGGCCTGGTGCCGCCGGTGAAGGGGCCGATGGAGGACGCACAGCGGGCCCTGCAGACCATCCGGGCGCGGGCGGCGGAGTGGAATCTGGACCCAATCCGGGTCGTCACCGCCGGCGGATCGGCCGGCGGTTGCACCGCGCTGTGGCTGGCCTTCCATGATGAGATGGCCGACCCGGACAGCTCAGATCCGATCGCGCGTCAATCGACCCGCATCCTGGGCGCCGCAGTGAACAACGCCCAGACCTCCCTGGATCCAGAGCAGATGCGGGAATGGACCCCCAACAGCGAGTACGGCAGCCTGGCATTCGGCATCCCGAACCGCGATGGCCGCATGGATTTCGCCGCCTTCCTGGCGCGCCGCGACGAGTTGATGCCGCACATCCGCGTCTATTCGCCGTGGGAACTGGTCACCCCCGACGATCCGCCAGTCTTCCTGTATTATCCGAAGGATGCACCGGCGCTGGGTCAGCCCAAGAAAGACCCCACCCACACCGCGAACTTCGGAGCCAAGCTGCAGGAACGAATGCAGACGATCGGCGTACCTTGCGAACTGGTGCATCAGAGGTCGGTCGCTCCAGCACATCAGACGCCTGCCGACTGGATCGTCTGGCGGCTGGGGCAGGTGGGCCCTTACCCCCCCATGCCGACCAGCGGATTGCGCGAACTCATCTACACCGACTTCAACGCCAATGACGTACTAAAGACCGGCTGGGAGCAGTCCAACCGCAACACCATGGGTACGCTGCGCAGCACCGGCACAACTCGTAATGGCAGCCAACGTAGCTATTCCATCGAATTCAAGGCGGCGGATGCCTATGCCGGGTTGTGGTGCAAGAACAACGCCTTCAACACCCAGCGCTACGCCTCGGTGAGCTTTTGGATCCACGGCGGCGTCGATGGTGATCAGCAGGTCGACGTGCAGGCGGTACGCGCCGACGGTTCGTTCAAGAGTGTTCGGCTGGCGCCGCTGAAGTCTGGGCATTGGCAGCAGGTCACCATCGCGCTAACCGACCTGGACGTGGCCGGGGCAAGCGATCTGGCCCACCTGCGCTTCGTCAACAAAGGCGCCAGTGCGGCCAAGGTGTTCTACGTCGAAGACCTGTCATTCGATGTCCTCACCGAACCCCAGACCGAACTCTATGCCGAGGGCATCAAGTCCGGTTGGACGCAGCAGAATCGCAACTGTGACGGCACGCTGCTCAATACGGTATCCCCGCGCACCGGCCTTAGGTCCTACTCGATCAAGTTCCTGGCCGCTGATGCCTATGCCGGGATGAAGTCGCCGGATACGCTGTACAACGTCGGTTCCCAGGCCGCGCTGACCTTCTGGATCAACGGCGGCAGCGTCGGTGGTCAGAGGGTCGAAATCCAGGCGGTACGCGCCGGCGGTGCGCTCCCGGGTAAGCTGCTGGAGCCGCTGAAGGTTGGAACCTGGCAGCAGGTCACCGTGTACCTCGACGAACTCGGCATTCTAGGGGCGACCGACCTCTCGGCCATTCGCTTCGTCAACCGCAGCGGCGGTGCAACCGAGACCCTCTATGTCGATGACGTTTGGTTCGACGAGGCGATGCCGGAGACGGTCAGCGGCACGCGTTGACGGACTCGCCCCCCTGGGCCGACCAGCTCAGGGGGGCGACAGTTTGTTCTGCACTTCCCCTTCTCCACTCTATCTCCTGGACAGCCCATGCGCATCCCACTCGTGGCCGCCACCATCATCGCCATCGCTGGCAATCTGCCGGCGGCTACGGCACCCATAAATCTTTCTCCGAAACCGCCAGCGAGCCCCATACCACTATTTGCGGTCACGGGCGAGCCGGCTCTGGACCTCGTCGTGCCTTTCTTCACGGATCCAGAGAATGATCTGTTGACCTACCGGTTGGAGGGCCTTCCCACCGGCCTATCCTTCGATGCGCTGAATCGCACCATCCGCGGGACGACAGCCAAGGCCGGTGCATCTCTCCTGACCTTGTTCGCGGATGATGGGCATGGGAACACCGCCAGCGTGACATTAAACCTCCAGGTCAATGTTTTGCCGCAGCGGCAATTTTACCGCTCCAACGGCCATCCACGCAATTTTGTCCGGGTGTATCCTCCGCACCAAACGGTTACAGAACCGACTCCCGCAGTGGTCTTCATCCACGGCGGTGGATGGACAGGCGGATATCCGGAGACCTGGGCCATCCGTGAAAATCTACGCACTGCCGGCATCACCTGCATTACCGTCACCTATCGCATGTTGGGGCATTCCCATCAGGATGGCGTGACTCCTCCGGTGACCGGAACGATGGACGACATTCGCCGGGCGTTCCAGTTCGTCCGCCACAACGCCTCCGCGTGGGGAATCGATCCCCGTCGCATCGCGGTCACGGGAGCATCAGCTGGGGCCTGCGCCGCCTTACAATTGGCGCTGGGTGATGACCAGGCTGATCCGACAAGCCTGGACCCGGTCGCTCGCCAGTCGACCCGCCCCCTGCTGGCGGCGGTCAACGATCCCCAAACCACCTTGGACCCCGTCCAGGTGGATGCCTGGATCCCCAGCATGGATATGAAAAATCCACGTCAGGACGTGCACTACGGTGGACACGCCTTTGGAATGACCAAGCTGCTCACTGCCAATCCGCCCATCGCCGAGGCGGAGCGGATGTTCGCTGGAAATTTCTACCATAACCGGAGTACCTTTCTCGAATTCAAGGCCTGGGCCGCCACGGCCTCCAACCGCATGCTGGTCGAAGCCTATTCCCCTTGGTACTTGGCGACGGCCGACGACCCGGCGATATTCATGATTTTCAACAATTCGCCGGGTAAAACCAATCAACCGTTCCGCGCCCATGCGCCGGAATACGGACCACCCCTGCATGAGAAGCTTGTCGGGCTAGGTGTTCCCTGCGAGCTCGTGCTGCCTGCACAGAAGTATCCCGAAGAGATGGTGACGGCCGGTCTGGTCAAAAACACCCCGGGACGCACCGACGCCCACATCAGCGACCTCGACTATCTCACCTCGAAACTCCTGGGAAACCATGCCCCGGTCGCTGCCGTGCTGGACAACCAGTCCATTGCTGTCGGCTCTCCCTGGTCGTGGACGCTGCCCGCCTTCAACGACGTGGATGATGACGTTCTGCGCTATTCCGTCACCGGCCTGCCGTCTCAGCTCGCGTTCAATCCGATCACGCGCACCATCACCGGTACCCCTCTCGCGACGGGGGCTTATCCCATCTCAGTATCGGCACATGATTATCGGAGTGGAACCGCCACCACCGCCTTCACCTTGACCATCGCCGGGGGCGTCGTTCCTCCGCCGACGCCGATCAGTAACTGTCGCGACATGATCTACACCGACTTCAGCGCCGATGGCGTGCTGAAGACCGGCTGGGAGCAGAAGAACCACAACACCACGGGATGGCTGCGCAGCACCGGCACGACTCGCAATGGCAGCCAACGTTCCTATTCCATCATCTTTAACGCAGCGGATGCCTATGCCGGGTTGTGGTGCAAGAACAACGCCTTCGACACCCAGCGCTACGACTCGGTGACCTTTTGGATCCACGGCGGCGTCATTGGTGATCAGCACGTCGAAGTGCAGGCGGTACGCGCTGGTGGTATGTCCACGGGCGTCCGCTTGGCGCCGCTGAAGAAAGCGCAGTGGCAGCAGATCACCATCGCGCTAGCCGACCTGGGCGCGACCGAGGTGACTGACTTGGCGCATCTGCGCTTCGTCAACAAAGGCTCCAGTTCGGCCACGGCTTTCTACATCGACGATCTGTCGTTC
>JBILDK010000115.1:0-7517 GCA_044352625.1 Planctomycetota bacterium | reverse complement strand
CCGAGGGCCTGTTTGCGGTGCGTGTGCCGGTGCCCGCGGTCCTCGCCGGACAGCGCCTACGCGACACGCACCTGCGCCAAGATACCGGACTGAGCGTGGTTGCTCTTGAGCCATCCGCCCTGGTGATACCAGAAGCGGTGCTCGCTCCCGGGGGACATCTCATCCTGGCCGGCCCTGAAGAGGCGGTGGACCGCTGGTACGCCCGCTTCCATCCCCAAGCCGAGGTGCCCGCCACCGGCAGCACCCTGCACCGCATTCTACCGTTCCTGCGCACGCGGCGCTAAACGACTGGATGCCATTTCGCTCCCGTCGAAACGGCGTAGCTGATCCATCACCTGCGCACGACCACCATCCTGGACAACGCTTTTGAACCCGCTGGTCGCAGTTGATCCTCATCGTCGCGGCTCAGGATCCGGCCGATTCCGAGCGACTCGGTGACCTGGTCGCCGCTTCTACCTGACATACACGTGTGGAATTTCCCTGCACAACATCTATCCAGCACCTGCTACACTCGCCACCATGCACCATCTCATCCGCCCCCTCGTCCCCTCCATCATGTGCCTCGCCGGACTCGTCGCCGGTGACGAGCCGCGTCCTCCCCAGCCCCCGCCATTTGGCGATGAACAGCGCGATCCCGTGGAGATGGCCGCGCACATGAACCGGCTTAAGGAGCGTGATCCCGAGCGCTTTAAGCGGATCGATGCCAATGCCGATGGCACCATCAGCCCGGACGAGGCCAAGGCCTGGGCAGAGAAGGAACGCAGCGCGATGAAGGCTAAAATGAAGGAGGCGGTCGATGCTGCCTTCATCGCCGCGGACAAGGACAAGGACGGCAAACTCGATAAAGCCGAATTCGCCGAGGGCGCCCAGGATCTGGGCAAGCGGATGCGCGAAGGCATGAAGGACCGCCTACACGAGCGCACGGGCGGGGACAAGCGCGGCAAGGACAAGCCCGGTGCCCCTGACGCGCCCCCCGCCAAACCATTTTAAGCATCCGTCACCTTGTCCCGTCTGATCTCCCGCTGCGCCCCGGTTGTCACGGGCGCAGCAGATCACGGGGCCGGTGCGAGGTCGGCGCAGGCCGCAGCCACCAGCGCCGAGACCGAGGCTTCGTTGGCCATCGCCGCCACGGGTAGGCCATGGGTCCGGATTTGGGCTGCGGTGACCGGTCCGATGGCCCACAGCCGGGTGCCGGCGACGGTCATCGCCAGCATGCGCTCCCGACCCCAGGCAGAAACCAAACGATCGACCGTGGCCGCGCTTGCCAGGGTGATGCCGGCAAAGGGTTCCTCGGGCGGCGGTGGCGGAACGAGGTCCTCTGCGACATAGCACAGGGCCGTGGTCACGCGCCACCCTGCGGTACGCAACGCCTCGGCAAGCTGAGGTCGGGCGTTGCCTGCTTGGGGGATCACGGCGCTGCCTCCGCCTACGGCGAGCAGATCGCGGGCCAGGGCTGCGCCATCGCTGCTGCCAACCAGGTCAGCATGCAGACCATATTCAGCCATCTGACGGGCAGTGGCAGGGCCCACCACTGCCAGCCGCACCGCCCCGACGGCCCGGGCATCACGGCCGCGGGCGCGCAGACGTTCCCACCACAGGCGTACGCCGTTGCCGCTGGTGAACACGAGCCAATCCTGGGTCGGGGTCAGGTCAATCAGGGCATCAAGGGGGGCGAGGTCGGTGGGCAAGGCGTACCGTGCCAGCGGGGCTTCGGTAACGGCGGCGCCGGCAGCACGTAGGGCGGCGGCCAGGGGGCTGGCCTGCTCACGGGCCCGGGTCACCAGAATGCGCCGACCGCAGAGCGGTCGCAGGCTGGGATCATCAAACCAGCGTAGGTGGGAGCGGGCGGTGACGACCTCACCGATGACAGTGATCGCAGGGGCACCGAGTCCGGCAGCGACCACCAGGGCGGGAAGCGTAGCGAGGGTGCCGACGACGGTGCGCTGCTCGGGGCGGGTACCCCACTGCACCGCAGCGGCCGGGGTGTCCGCTGCCCGGCCGGCACGCATAATTGCGGCGCAGTTCTCGGCCAGGCGGTGCATGCCCATGTAGAGCACAATGGTTTCGACCTGGGCAACTTGGGACCAGGCGAAGGCGCCGGTACGCGCCCCACATCCCTCTTGCTGGTGACCGGTGACGAACACCACCGCCGACGAATGGGCGCGGTGGGTCACCGGGATCCCGGCATAGGCTGGCGCTGCGATGCCGCTGGTCACGCCAGGCACGATCGTGAAGCGGATTCCGGCACTGGCGAGCGCACCTGCTTCTTCACCGCCACGCCCGAAAAGCAGCGGATCACCGCCCTTGAGGCGCACAATGGTGCGGTGTACCCCCGCCAGACGGATGAGCAGGGCGGTGATCTCGGTCTGCGGAGTTGAGCTACGTCCGCCGCGTTTCCCAACGTAGTGCCGCACCACGTCCGGCGCGGCCAACGCCACGATGGCAGGTTCCACCAGGTAGTCATAGACCACGCAGTCACAGCTCGCCAGCAGCTCGCGTCCGCGCACCGTGAGCAGCCCCGGATCGCCGGGTCCGGCGCCGACGAGGTGGACCATGCCTAGGGGGGTGGACGGGGTCATGGCGTCTCAATGCTCCGCGTAGCCTTATCGCTCGCCTCAACAGCAGGGAGGTCTTCGCCACTCGCCGCACCCAGCTCTTTGAGCCGACGGGCGCTGACCAGAACGCGGGATTCAAGTGATCCAGCGGCCTGGTTGTAGGCATCCACCGCAGCGTCCAGACCACGCTTCATTTTCAGAAAGTGATCGGCGAACACCCGCAGTCGGGCGTGGAGGTCGGCGCCAAGGGCCGCGACCTGCTGGGCGTTCTCGGCCAGACGCTCTTGCCGCCAGCCGTAGGACACCGCGCGCAGCAGCGCGATCAGCGTGGTCGGCGTGGCCAGGATCACACGTTGGTCCACCCCGAACTCGATCAGCGCCGGATCTCGTTCCAGCGCGGCCGAGAAAAAGGTTTCACCAGGCAGGAACAGCACCACGAATTCCGGCGAGGCTTCCTTGAACTGGTCCCAGTAGGATTTCGCGCCAAGCGCGGTGAGGTGCGCGCGAATGGCGCGGGCGTGTTCGTCGAGACGCGCGGTGCGGTTCTGTTCGTCCGGAGCCTCAAGCGCGGCGAGGTAGGCGGCGAGCGGGGCTTTGGCATCCACCGCCAGGCGTTTGCCGCCGGGCAGACGCACCACCAGATCGGGACGACGGATGCGATCGTCGGCGCCGAACTGTTCTTGCTCGGTGAAGTCGCAATGCGCCAGCATGCCTGCCAACTCGACCACCCGGCGCAATTGGATTTCACCCCAGCGCCCGCGCACGGTGGGGCTCTTGAGCGCGGTGGCGAGGCGGCCGGCCTCCTGGCTGAGCGAAGTGTTGGTGGCGCGCAGGGCGCTGACCTGTTCGGCCAGGGCGGCATGGGCCGCGCCGCGCTGGCGCTCGATCTCAGACATCGCTACGCCCAGCCGGTCGAGGCCCTCGCGCACCGGCTTAACCAGCTCATCGACCGCGCGGGTGCGCGTATCGATGTCGGTCTTGGCCTGTTCATGGAAGCGCCCGAGGGCGGTGGTGGCGAGGTCGAGAAATTGCTGGTTGTTGCGCGCCAAGGCCTCTTGCGCGGTGGCAGCGAAGGCATCCGCCTGACGCGTGCGATCGGACTCGATCTGCGCAAGGCGCGCCTCGGCCCCAGCCTGAGCCGCACGGGCGGTGATCAGCTCGGTTGCGGCCCGCTCACCAGCCGCAAGCCGACCGCGCAGCGCCAGCCATGCGGCGATGGCCCCAGCGACCAGGCCGATAAGTAACCACGCCGCACTCATGCGCCAAACCGACGACCGGACGACCGGACGACCAGACGACCGGACCTTCCTGGCCTAGGCCCCATGACACCGACGGAACGCCTGCCCACTGCCACACGGGCAGGGATCGTTCGCGCCGGGCCGGGGCGCAGCACTGGCGTTGCCAGCGCCCTCGGCGGTCAGAGCCGCCTTGGGGGCGAAGCCACCCTCGGCCAGGGCCGCCGCGGCGCCGGCGGGCTCCGGCTGCTGAGCTTGAATCTGCAGGCGCAGAAACACTCGGGCCACGTCGAGCCGCAGCAGACCGTTCATCATCTGGAAGAGGCGGAAGCTCTCCTCCTTGTAACGCAAGCGCGGATCCTTCTGGGCGTAGGCTTCGAGGCCGATGGAGTGGCGCAGGTGGTCGAGGGCGTAGAGGTGGTCCTTCCAGCGCCGGTCGATGGTGTCGAGCAGCACGAAGCGCAGCACCTGGGCGAACATCTCGCCGAACTCGGTCTTCTTGGTATCGATGGCCGACTCGACCAGGGGCGCGAGGTAGGCGACGCAGGCGTCGCCGCCGTCCTTCACGGGGATCTTCTCGTTGTCGAGGTTTTCGAGACCCAGCTCCTTGCGCACCGAGTCGCCAATGGCGGTGGCCAGAGCTGGTCCGCGCAGGCCCTCGGCGGCGGCGCCCTGCACCAGATCGTCAATCGCCTGGCGATAGATGTCGCGCAGCGATTTCTCCAGGTCCTTGCCGTCGATGATCGCCTGGCGCTGGCGATAGATGATGGTGCGTTGGCTGTTGGCCACCTGGTCGTATTCGAGCAGGTTCTTGCGAATGCCGTAGTGATACTCTTCGACCTTCTTCTGCGCTTTCTCGACCGAGCTGCTGACCATGCCCGACTCGATCGGGATGCCATCCTTGAGGCCCATGGAGCGCATCAGGTTGGCCATGCGCGGGCCGGCGAAGCGCTTCATCAAGTCATCGGACAGGGACAGGTAGAAACGCGATGAGCCCGGGTCGCCCTGGCGGCCCGAGCGGCCACGCAACTGGTTGTCGATGCGCCGCGCATCATGGCGTTCAGTGCCGACGATACGCAGGCCGCCGAGAGCGCGGATGTCGGCCCCGGTGCGCAGGCTGCTGGGCAGCGGTAGCGCGGGCAGCCCGAGGGTCTTGCGCGCGGCGTTGATCAGGGCCAGCTTGCCAGCGGTGCTCGCATCCTTGTGCTTGGCCTTGGCCTTCTCGTCCGGTCCCCACTTCTTGAGCCAGCAATCGATGATCGCCTCGTCCAGGCCGGCATCATCGCTGCTCAGCTTGCGTGGGGCCACCTCGCGGTCCTGCCAGTGCTTGAGCACCTTGGCGAAGGTCGCCTTGCCGAGCACAATATCGGTGCCCCGACCAGCCATGTTGGTCGCGATGGTGATCGCGCCGAGCTGGCCGGCATTGGCCACGATCTCAGCCTCTCGGGCGTGCTGACGGGCGTTGAGCACATTGTGCGGGATGCCCTTGCGCGTGAACTGCTCGGCCAGGCGCTCGCTCACCTCGACCGAAATGGTGCCCACCAGCACCGGCTGGCCGATGGCATGCAGGTCGGCGACTTCGCTGATGATCGAGTCGAACTTCTCGGGCTCCGAGCCGAAGATCAGGTCCGGATGGTCGGCGCGCTTCACCGGGCGGTTGGGCGGGATTGCCACCACCTTGAGTTTGTAGATCGCATCGAATTCGCTGGCCTCGGTCATGGCCGTTCCGGTCATGCCAGCGAGCTTGTCGTAGAGCCGGAAGAAGTTCTGCAGCGTGATCGTGGCGTAGGTCTGGTTCTCCTCCTGAATGAGGACTTTTTCTTTCGCCTCGATCGCTTGGTGCAGGCCGTCGGACCAGCGTCGTCCCTCCATCACCCGGCCGGTGTGCTCGTCAACGATCTTGATCTGGTTGTCGACGACGAGGTATTCCTTGTCGCGATGGTAGAGGTGGTTCGCTTTGAGCGCATTATCAAGGTAATGCGGCAGATGCATGTTCTCGTTGTCGTACAGGTTGGCGACGCCGAAGAGCTTCGCCGCCTGGTCCATGCCGGCCTCGGTGAGCGTCACATGGCGGTCCTTGATATCCACCTCGCAATGCTCGCCGACCGCAAGCTGGCGGGCGACCTCGTCGGACTTCTCATAGGCCTGTTTGCGTCCGGTTGCGGGGCCGCTGATGATCAGTGGCGTGCGCGCCTCGTCGATCAGCACGCTATCCACTTCGTCGACCACGGCGAAATGGCGGCGGGTCTGCACCTGCTCATCGACGCTCTTGGCGAGATTGTCGCGCAGATAGTCGAAGCCGAATTCATTGTTGGTGCCATAGGTCACGTCGCAGGCGTAGATCTGCTTGCGGATCCAGGAGGGCATCTGCGATTGGATGGCGCCGACGGTGAGGCCGAGGAAACGCAGAGTCGGCGCATTCCAGGCGGCATCGCGAGAGGCCAGGTAGTCGTTGACGGTGACGACGTGCACGCCCTTGCCGCTGATGCCGTTGAGGTAGCAGGCGAGGGAGGCCACCAGGGTCTTGCCCTCACCGGTCTTCATCTCGGCGATCTTGCCCTGGTGCAGCACGATCGCGCCGAGCACCTGCACGTCGTGGGCGCGCATGCGGAAGGGTGGCGTCGAATCCGGATAGAGGCGGCGGACCGCGGCATAGACCCCGGCCGGCAGGTCGATGTCCCACATGGGGGTGGTCAGCTCGCCCTGCTCATTCTTAGCGGCGAGGCGGACGCGGGCGTCCTCCACCGCGGCCAGTTCGGCGGGGGTCCAGGCCGATTGGTCGAAACCCTTACTCGGATCAGTCACGGCGTTCCACATGCCCAGGCGACGGTCAGCGGCCTCCCGTGCCAGGGCGAGGGCCTCGGGCAGCACGCTGTCAATGCTCGCCCCCCCGGTTACCCGCGCGCGCAGGTCGGCCGAGCGCGCGCGCAGCGCCGCGTCATCGAGCGCCTGGACCTGCGGTTCCAGGGCGCGCACCTCGCGCACTGCCGGCCACATCTTGCGGAGAATCGCTTCGTTTCCGGTGCCGAGCAGACGCTTGGCGAGGACGGTGACGGTATCGAGGATGGCCATGGGGCATGGGTTCCGAACGGGGAGGAGGCAGGGTAGGGGAACCCGCCCAGCGTACCAGAGGGAAGCCGCGGGACGGATCCGTGCAAACGATAAAAACCCACGGCGGAATTCCGCCGTGGGTCGTGCCTGGAGTACAGACCTAAGCCTGCATCCCCAGCGTCAGTAATAATCTGAATCAGGCCGGGGTGGCGGCGACCACGTCGACCTTGCGGCCGCGGAAGCGCACCAGACCGTCCTTGAGCGCAAACAGGGTGCAGTCGCGACCCTGGCCGACACCGGTGCCAGCCTGGAAGCGCGTGCCGCACTGGCGGACAATGATGCAGCCGGTGGTGACGGCCTCGCCACCGTAGGCCTTGATGCCGCGGCGTTGTGCCCGGCTGTCGCGACCGTTGCTGGTCGAACCGGTGCCCATCTTGTGTGCCATAGAAGCCTCGTCGAAGAGGCGCCGCGGGGTAGCCGCAGCGCGAAGGGGAAGAAAACCTAGAGGCCGACCGAATCAAAGCAAGCCCCCGTTCATCATCCTGCCTGTCGCAGGTGGTGGGTAGTGGGTGGGGAACAGCCTCCTACAGCGCCAGAGAGCTGCACTCAGGAGGCGCTCGGTGGACAGGGAGGATGGCATAGCGTCTCCACCACCCACCACCAACTGCGTTTTAGG
>JBILDK010000114.1:0-7559 GCA_044352625.1 Planctomycetota bacterium | reverse complement strand
AGCCGTGGTTTTTCCCTGCTCGGCGATCCGCCCGGGCTGGTGGGCAGCGAGATCAGCGAGGCCTCGGTGCCGGAAGATTTCCGCAATCGACGCATTCATCGCTGTTGGCGGTGGACCAGGAACGTGGAACGGATTGCCCCGTGAACGAACGCCTCGTCCTGCTCGGGCTGGTCGTGGCCATCATGATGACGGTATTTGCCGGTCGGTTCACCTGGCTGCAGGTCGTAGCGGGTGAGCGCTGGTCGGCGGCGGTGGACCAGTCGCGGCTCATCCGTGAACCGTTGCCGCCGCGGCGCGGGCGGATTCTCGACCGTACCGGCACGGCCATCGCCGACGCACGCGCGGTCTACGACCTGGCGGTGGTGTTCAGTGACCTCGAACTGCAAGGCCGCGCCCGGCGCGCGGTGCCGGTACTGCGTCTGGATGCGGCGGGATGCGATGCGTTGGTGGCGGACCTCAGCACGCGGGTGCGCACCCCGCCACCGGGCGGGATCCGCAGCGCTGTGCAAGCCGCCCTCGACGACAGTCCGGCGGTGGCCCACCGTTCACGCCGCCGCGGGCAGGACCCCGGCGAACCGGCGCTGGTGGCGATCAGCAAGGACAGCTTCGATCCGCGACTCGGCACCGACGATGACGACAGCGAGGAACGCAGCACCCGGTTATCCGGCTCAGACCTCCTGGACGAGGATCCCCGCGTCGCCCTCGAACGCGAACTCGCCGGACGTTGGGGGATCGCGGCCCAGGTGATCTCGGTGGCCGAGCTGAACGCCGCCGCCGCGGCCTTTGCCCTGGCCATGCCCGACCTCGCCGATCGCTCTGGCGGGGTGTTCTCCGCCTTCGCCGCCCCCTTCACCTTGGCTGTGCCTGCCCCCAGCGATCCCCTGGGCTCTGCCGCGCCCACCAGCGGCGGCGAAGCGATGCACCTGCTCACTGCCGCCGCCCGCAACCAGATGGTCGAGGCCCTTGCTGCGCTCGCCGACGAAGATCCCGGCTTGATCAGCGACCGCCTTGACCGGGCCCTGGCGGGGGCACGCCGGCCGCCGCAGGGCTCGACCGTGCTCTACGGTCCGGCGAGTGCGGCCGAGCGCATCGCCGCACTTCTGCCGCGCAATGCGCTGATGCGCGAGTTTGCCATTCCCGGCGTGCCCGGTGCGCGCAGCCGGGAGTGGCTGCTGCAGGGCGATCCGCCTGATGGCGACGGGGCGCTGACCCGCCTAGTACGCCGGCTCGCCGCTGACCTGGACCTGGCGCCGGTTGACTTGGCGGGAGTCATCGACCGCCACGCCGAAGAGCTCACCCCCGCAGCCTGCGAACGGCTCTATGGTACCCACCAACTGGTGCTCGACCAGGAACGCCTCGACCGCTTGGGCTACGGCCTCGCTGTCCAGCTCACCGCCCATGGCCAGGCCCTCGACCGTTTGGCGATTGACCGCCTGTTGGCGGCGGCGCGGCGCACCGCCGACCGCGCTTGGCGTGGGCAGACGCGGTCCGATCCGATTCCGCTGCTGAGCGACGTACCCCACGCCCTGGCCATCCGACTCACCGGCCGCGATGCCGAACCCCCGCGCGAGCTGCGCAAACGGTTCGAGGATACCAGCGCCGAACTACCCGGCCTGGCGGTGGTGGTGGACGTAGGCCGCAGCTATCCCTTTCCCGGTTCGTCGTCGCACCTGCTCGGCGCCCTCGGCCGGGACCCCGACGATCCTGCCGCCCCGGCGGTGGGACGTTGGGGCCTGGAGCGCACCTACGATGAACGCCTGCGCGGTCTGCCCGGCTCGCGTTTGCGCATACGCACACCGGACGGCAACATGCTGGTCCGCGAAGAGCCGCCAACCCATGGCCAGGATGTGGTCACCGAGCTGGATCTGGAAGTGCAGAGCACCGCCGAGGACAGCCTGGAAAACTGGTTCGCGCTGGCTGAAGCCCTGGGCACCGCCACCACGCGCATGGACAAGGCCCGGGCGGTAGGCAAGGGCCGCGCCGGCTTCGTGCTCCTCGACTGCCACACCGGCGGCATTATCAGCCTGGCCAGCGCCCCGGGCTACCGTCTTGACGAGTTACGCTCGCGCTACGCCGACCTGCTTGCCGCCCCCGGCAACCCGTTAATTGACCACGCCGCTGTGCCTGAACAGCCACCAGGCTCGTCGATGAAGATTTGCACCGCGCTGGCCAGTCTAGAATTCGGCGCAGTGAATCCGGGCGAAAGCATCTACTGCCAGGGCTTCATGGCCCGGGTCAATGGCAAGCCGGTGCTGCGCGACCATGCCCCTGCCGGCACCTACGACCTGGCGACCGCCATCCAGCTCTCCTCGAACGTGTACTTCGCCATCATTGGCACCCGGCTCGGGGCCGAGCGTTTGACGATCGCCGCCGGACAGTTCGGACTCGGGCGCAACAACGCCATCGACGTGCCGCACCAGCGTCCCGGCATCCTGCCCACCCCCGGCACCATCGCCGCGCTACGTCCGCGCGAGGCGACGTGGCTACCAAGCGATACCTGGCGCATGGCCATCGGCCAATTCGCCACCGCCAGTCCGCTGCAGGTCGTGACCTTCGCCGCTGCAGTGGCCAATGGCGGCTATGTGGTGCGCCCGTACCTGGTGCGTCCGGCCGGTGGCCCCGAACTGACCGACCTGCGCATCCGCCGGGACTGGCTCGACGACGTGCGTCGCGGCATGGAACGGGTGACCACCAATGAACCGCATTCCACCGCCCGGCTGCTGGTGCTTGAAGGCAAGGCCGCTGGAATCAAGGTCGCCGCCAAGACCGGCACGGCCGAGTGGGGCAGCGCCGCCAGCCGCGCTGATGGACGCACCCCGGACCACGCCTGGATGATCGGCTACGCCCCGGCCGACAACCCCACCGTGGCCTTCGCCTGCTACATCCACAGTGGCACCTTCGGCGGTCAGGCCTGCACCCCGGTGATCAAGCGCGTGCTCGAAACCTACTTCAGCAAGTACGGCCGCGACGGCCACACCGAGGCCGTAACGCCGCCGGAACCGGCCAAGCACGCTGAACCCGCCGACCCGATTCCTGCGGAAGAAGAACCCGGGGGATAAGTCGGAGAGGCGTCCGGAACTCCGGAAGTCCGGAAGTCCATCGCACCCGCGGCCACCGGCCGCGACCGAACCGCGCGCGCAGGGCGCACCGCACCCGGCGCAACGCGCCGACCGAACCGCGCGCGCAGCGCGCACCGATAGCCAACACGCTCCCAGGGCAAGAAGAATTTCTAGGCTCCAGTTGCCGTCTGGATTGTTGAAGGGCGATACATAGCGTGTCATGCACTCCCACTCATCCTCCGCGCAGCACCCCAAAAATCATGCCCAGCAAGACTCTCGCATTCGTCATGGCCGGTGGCAAAGGCACCCGGCTTGAACCCTTGACCGCAGACCGCGCCAAGCCCGGTGTGCCCTTTGGCGGCAAGTACCGGATCATCGATTTCATCCTCTCGAATTTGATCAACAGCCGGCTGTACGGCATCTATGTCCTCACCCAATTCAAATCCCAGTCCCTCAGCGAGCACCTCCAGTCCACCTGGAACTTCGGCTCGATGCTCTCCGACCACTTCATCAGCGCGGTGCCTGCCCAGCAGCGCACCGGCGAGCACTGGTACCAGGGCACGGCGGATGCGATCTGGCAGAACCAGAACCTGATCCGCGACCGCAACCCCGAACTGGTGGCGGTGTTCGGCGGTGACCACATCTTCAAGATGAACGTCGACCAGTTCATCCAGTTCCACCGCCTCAGCCAAGCCGACGTCTCGATCGCTACCATCCCGGTCCCGATCGCTGAGGCCAGCGAGTTCGGCGTCATCCAAGTTGATGACCAGTGGCGCATTACCGGCTTCCAGGAGAAGCCCAAGAACCCCACTCCCATCCCCGGCCGGCCTGACCTCGCCCTGGTGTCAATGGGCAATTACATCTTCACTCGCGGAGTCTGTGAGGACAGCCTCTCACGCGATGCCAAAGATCCCAAGAGCAGCCACGACTTCGGAAAAAATGTGCTGCCCATGCTTCTGGCCGAGGGCAAGAAGCTGTTCGCCTACGACTACAACCGCAACCGTGTGCCGGGCAGTGCTAACCACGACCTCGACTGCTACTGGCGAGACGTGGGGACCCTCGACGCCTATTTCGAGACGTCGATGGACCTGCGCGCGATCATGCCGCAGCTCGACCTGTACAATATGCAGTGGCCGATCCGCAGCGAGCCGACCAACCTGCCGCCGGCCAAGTTCGTGCACAACAGTGAGGGTCGCGTCGGCCAGGCCATCCAGTCGATCGTGTGCGAAGGCACCATCATCAGCGGCTCGACCGTGATCGACTCGATCGTCGGCCGCGCCTGCCGCATCAACAGCTACGCCGAGGTCCACTCCTGCGTGCTGCTCGACGACGTTGAGATCGGCCGCGGTGCCCGGGTGCGCCGCGCGATCATTGACAAACATGTGCGCATCCCCCCCAACGATGTCATCGGCTACAACCGCGACGAGGACGCCAAACGTTTCCACGTGACCCCGTCGGGGATCGTGGTGATCGGCAAGAACCGCGTCATCGAGCCCCTGGTCCGCTGAGGGGACGCCGCGCGCCATGCCCTCCCGCGATGACATCTGCGCCGAAATCTCGGAGGGCCAGCTGCCCGCCGACACGGTTCGTGCAGATGGCACGGTGGTCCATTCCCTCACCGCCCATGCGCTGTGCGCCATGGACCGGCACAAGTGGATCGAAAGCCAGAAGTACGGACATGACGTCGGCGAGTACTGCTTCGAGGAATGGATCGAGCGCTACTGGCGCGGCTTCGCGCGCGCCCGGCTGCTTGAGCACCTTTATGGCTGGCGCTGCTGGAGCGCCTTTTCAGTCAACGATTTCGGGCTGCTCAACCGCACCACGGTCGAACATTTCGTGCCCCCATCCGTGGTCGAGCGCGCGGTGGCGATCCTCGGCGAGGGTGGTGAAAATCTTGACGTGATCACCTGGGCGCTTGAGTCCGGGCAGGAACTCGACCCCATCCTGTGGCTGCTCGACCGTATCGACATCAATGCCAAGCGTCAGCGTCTGCTCGCTGACCACATCCGCCTATTCGTTGAAAGGATCTGACATGGACCGCTCCCGGCTCTCGGCCATGACCATCGCGGAACTGCGTGCACTCGCCACGACCCAGGGAGTCCCCCGGGCGGCGAAGCTGCGCAAGGAGGAATTGGTGGCCGCCTTGCTGCCCCTGCTCACCGCGACCACACCGGCCCCGGTCCTGCCTAGCGCCCAGGCCCCGGCCGGCAGCTCGAACCTCGACGCGCCGCCGCCAGCCCCGCTGCCCCCCTCCACCGACGGACTGCCCATTCCCGACCGTTACGGGCGCGACCGCTTAGTGCTGATGGTCCAGGATCCGCACCACATCTTTGCCTATTGGGAAGTGACCCCCGGCAATCTTGACCGCGCCCGCTGTCAGGCCGGCGAAGGCTGGACCCCGGTGCTGGTGGTGTGGACCGTCAACGGTAGCGAACAGCGCGAGGTCGATTTGCGCGGCGGCAACTACTACCTCGCGGTGGCCCCGGGTACCGGGTACCGCGCGGTGCTCGCCCTGCGCGACCGCCACGGCAACCTCCACGCCCTGGCTGAATCGAACCACGTCGCCACCCCGGTAGCCGGTCCCTCGACGAGCAGTGACGAACAATGGATGATCGTCGATGAGACCTTCCAGGAACTGCTCGCCCTCGCCGGCACGGGCGGCACCGGTGGCGAGTCGAGCAGCGCGCGCTTTGCCAATTCCGGCGTGCGGCTGCGCCAGCGCACCCTCGATGCCCGGGTCCTGACCTGGGACATGAGCGAGTCCACGGTCGGAGGCCTCAGTTCGCTGGCCCTCGCCAAGCCCGGTTCAGTCCCGTCTAGCCTGGTGCTCGCCGCCCCCGCCGGAGTCGCCGCCGGCGGCTTGTCGAGCCACGTTCTGCCGGCGGCGCTGGCTGCGGCCACCGTGCCGCTCTCGCTCTCCTCGCTGCAATCCTCGCTGGTCATGGCGCAGAGCCTTTCGAGCCACAGCCTGTCCAGTGTCGCCATGTCCTCGTCGAGCGGCGCGCTGGTGCGGGTGAGCGAACGCAATGCCGTGCCCGAGCCGGCACGCGATGCCCACCACCAGGCAAATGCCGGCCTAGCGGAACGCGGCACCCTGCCGCCAACCGCGCCCGCGCCGACTGCATCCGCCCCTGCTGCTGCAGCTCCTGTCGCAACGCCGGCCCCCGCCGCGCCTGCTCCTGCCGCCACCGGCCCGGTGCCGCTGCATCGCCTGCGCGGCGTCGATACCATCAAGCCCAAATCCGCCCGTCGCCGCTGACGCGTCGCCGCACCCTGAGCGTCCATGCCCACCGGCCACCTGCTGCTGCTGCTCCATGCCCACTTGCCGTACATTCGGCATGCCGAGGACCCATTTTTTCTTGAAGAGAACTGGCTGGTCGAGGCCATCACCGAGACCTACATCCCGATTCTTCACCGGCTCGAACGACTGCACGCTGAGGGTGTCCATGCCCGGCTGACCATGACCTGGTCGCCACCGCTGTGCGAGATGCTGGCGGATCCCCTGCTCGCGGAGCGCTACCGCGCGCGCATCACCCGATTACTCGAACTGGCAGAACAGGAAGTACCGGCCAAGGCCCACAGTCCTTTTGCCGAGGCTGCGGTCATGTACCGCGACCACCTGCGCTGGTGTCTGGCGGTGTGGAAACGCTTTCATGGCAATTTGCTGCTCTGGGTCCGCGAATTGAAGGACAAGGGGGTCCTCGAACCCATCACCTGCACCGCGACCCACGGCTTCCTGCCGCTGATGCTCACCCGCGAGGCCCGCCGGGCCCAGATCGAGATCGCCGCGGCCAACTTCCGCAAACACTTCGGCGAGACCCCCAACGGCATCTGGCTGGCGGAATGCGGATATGTGCCCGGGGTTGAGGAACTGCTGCGCGACGCCGGCATCCGCTATTTCTTCACCGACACCCATGGCATCTACTACGGCGAACCACGTCCGCGCTACGGCGTCTATGCCCCGGTGTACACGACCTGCGGCGTGGCCGCGATGGGTCGCGACCCGGAGTCCTCGCGTTCGGTGTGGTCAGCTGAGGTCGGTTATCCTGGCGATCCTGACTACCGCGAATTCTACCGCGACCTGGGCTACGATGGCGAGTACGATTACGTTCGCAATTTCCTGCATCCTGATGGGGTGCGCCGCAACCTCGGTCTTAAATACCACCGTGTGACTGGCAAGGTCGCGATCCACGAAAAGCAGGCCTACATCCCGTCCAACGCCTTCGCCAAGGCACGGTTGCACGCCTACGACTTCCTCACCGCGCGCTACCATCAGGCCTGCCACCTGCACAGCCTGATCGAGCGCCCGCCGCTGGTGGTCAGCCCGTATGACGCCGAGCTCTTCGGGCACTGGTGGTTCGAAGGCCCCGAGTTCATCGAGTGGATTTTCCGCCATGCCAAGAACGGCGGCCACCAGGTCCTGCCGGTCAGCGGCTATGAATACCTGCTGCACAATCCGGTGAACCAGGTGGTGATGCCCAGCGCCTCGTCGTGGGGCGA
>JBILDK010000113.1:0-7633 GCA_044352625.1 Planctomycetota bacterium | reverse complement strand
CTGCGTCTCGATCCACGGCTCCACGCCGTGCTCGAGCGTTGGGCGGCCGATGATCTGCGTTCCCTCAATGGCCAGCTCGAATTCCTGCTCACCGAAGCCGCCCGGCGGGCGGGGCGGCTCAAGCTGGATGAGCGCGAACCGCCGGCCGGATCGCCAGATCCAGGATGATGTAGATGAAACGGGACGCCTTGCCTCTCTTTAACCTTGTATAGGGATAAAAGCGGGTGTCCCGTTTCTTGTCCCGTTTCTTGTCCCGTTTCTTGACCTGACCCATTACCCACCATCCGCCACACGCATCCGGCAGGATGAATCCATTGCCCGCGCCACATATCCCAGACCGTGCCGGCGTGCGCTACATCCATCCGCTGTCGATCGGTCCGGTCCATCTCGCAAACAACCTGTGCCTCGCGCCCATGGCCGGCTTCACCAATCTCGCCTTCCGGCTCATTGCCAAGGAGGTCGGCGGCTGCGGCCTCGTCGCCACCGAGATGGTCGCCGCCCTGGCCAATCCCGGAACCCAGAACGCGGTGCGTTTCGGCATGCTCACCGCCAGCGTCCCCCAGGAGAAACCCCTCGCGATGCAGGTCTATGGCCGCGAGCCCGAGCTGTGCGCCGCCACCGCCGCGGCCCTCGCCGCCGCGGGTGCGGACATCGTGGACCTCAATTGCGGCTGCCCGGTGCGCAAGGCCAAGCAGTCGGGCTGCGGAGTGGCGATGATGCGTGAGCCCGCCCAGGTCGGCCGAGTCATCGCGGCGATGCGCTCCGCCACCCCTGCGCACGTTCCGATCACGGTCAAGATGCGTCTCGGTTTCAATGATGCCAACCGCAACGCGGTCGACGTCGCTCTGGCCGCGGTCGAGGCGGGCGCGGCGGCGGTGTTCGTCCACGCCCGCACCGGCGAAACCAAGCACGGTCAGCCGGTGGACACTGCTGGATTGCGCGCGGTCAAGGACGCGATCCGGGCCATCCGCGGCGACGCCATTCCGGTGCTCGCCAACGGCTCCCTCGACACCGCCGCCGCCATCCGCCAAGCCAAGGACGATGGCCACGCCGACGGCTACCAGATTGGCCGCGCCGCCTGTGGCGACCCCTGGTTGTTTCGCAATCTCATTGCTGAACTGACCGGTGGCACACGCCACGACCCCAGCCTGGACGAGCGCCGCCGCCTGCTCGAACGCCACTTCGAGCTCATCCTGGAGTTGTTCGGCGAGGCCCGTGGCGTGCGCGTGATGCGGAAATATACGTTCTTCTACTGCAACGGCCTCCCCGGTGTCAGGCGCTTCCGCGACCGCTTCATGCGCATCAACGATCGCGCCGCCTTCGCGGCCCTGGTCGAGGATTTCTTCACCGACACCGCTGCCCGCATCCGCTCCGGGGACGTGGCGGATGCCGAGCACCTGACCCTGATCGACGAGGCGGCGGATGAGGGCCAGGGGGCCTGACGCCGATTGCGTTACTAATGAAACCGTGGCGACGAACCATCGCGGCAGGACACCCTCGTGAGTGCGCGTCCTGTGTACACTGGCCCATTCGGATGATGTTGCCCCCGGCATCCTTTTCCTCCGCACCGTGCTGATGTTTCGGCGTCGTGTCGTCTGACCAGTTTGATGTACCAACCGGTTTTACTCTAAACAACGCAATGAACCGTAGACTTCAGGCAGGTTTAACAGGATGGGGAGGATGGGAAGGATGGAATTCATTGGGACATTCCACGGCTTTATCCTCCCCATCATCCCCATCCTGTTCCTTTTTTCGCACTCACCCAGCGGGTGAGTGCGGAACATGTTCGATAGCTCCGAATCAACGACTGATGCATGCCCCTTGGCCGATTCCATGTCGTTTTATAGGTTTACCCCCATGATTTCCTATCCCGCAGCCCTCGACCTCATCACCAGACTCGCGCTCGCTCCACGCCAGGAGGACGTTCCGCTAGGTGACGCGGCGGGATTGGTCTTGGCCCAGGATGTGGTCCTGGGTGGCGACCTTCCTGCGTTTGATCGCAGCGCCATGGACGGGTTCGCGATTCATGCCGAGGTTGGACGCAGCTCCTATCCCATCGTTGGGACGGTGGCGGCGGGTGCGGCCTGGGTGGCGCCGTTTCCGCCCGGATGTTGCGTGCGCATCATGACTGGCGCGTCGGTGCCCGTTGGGGGCACGGTGGTGCCATGGGAACGGGCCCGTGAGCAGGATGGTGCGGTCGTCGTGGCGGATCCCGCCGATCGTGCTCCGGGCCGCAATATCGCCTGGCGCGGCGAAGACGGCCGGGCGGGGGCGCGGGTCATGGTCGCTGGTACGATCCTTTCGCCGGTGCTGGTAGCCCTGGCGGCGATGGCTGGTGCGGGTCGGCTGCGGGTGATGCGACCCCCCACCGTGGCGGTGATCACGACCGGCGACGAGCTCGGCACCATCGTGAACGATTGCAATGGCCCGTTGCTTGCCGCCCTGGCCACCACCTGGCGTTGCCCAGCGGTGGCCGACCACGCGGGCGATACTGGTGAGGCTCTGGCCGCCGCCCTGGCCCGCGCCGCGTCCGCCCAGGTGATCGTGACCACGGGTGGGGTTGGCGGCAGCGAGCGTGACCTGGTATTGCCGGCGGCGAGGGCAGCTGGCTTTTCCATCGTCTTGTACGAGGTGGCGATGCAGCCGGGCAAGCCGGTGCTGCTTATGCGCCACGACGACGGTCGGGTGCTGGTCGGCCTGCCGGGCAATCCAGTGAGCGTCCTGGCCACCGCGCATCTGATCCTGCGCGTGGTGCTGAAACGGCTCGGGGCGCCGCTGGATGACGGGTGGACAACCCAGCCCCTCGCCCAAGCCCATCAGGCGCGGGGGAAGCGCCTGCTTTTTCGCCCGGCGCACACCAGTGCGGCGGGCCTCGTTCTGGTGCCGTGGAACGGCAGCGGCGACCTGTGCGCGGCAGCAGCGGGCGAGGGCCTGGTCGAAATCCCGTCGGGCGTCTCCTGGCAGGCAGGCGAGTTGGTCCGTTTTCTTCCGTATGCGGGGACGGTGCCTGGCCATTATGGGGTCCTGCCTCGGTAATTCACCTATGTATTCATGCGACGAGGGCATGCATGGGATCCGCGGCGCGCATTACTGACATAGACATCAAGGACTCCTTTACTCGCGCGAGCGACTTCTAAGGCTGCCATCATGGAAGTCCTGTTCCTGCTTACCGGCCTCGCCCTGGCGATCTTCGTGATCGCGGTGGCGGCCTTGGTGTGGAGCGTGCGCTCCGGCCAGCTCGACGATCTCGACACGCCGGCGGTGCGTCTGCTCGCCGATGACGCCCTTCAGCACCCTCCGTCCAAGGATGCCCCATGACGGCCCCCGCCGACCTCTCTGCGCCGCACGAGACGCTGACCTACGACAATCGCATCGTTCGCGACTTCCTGGTGGCGGCCCTCGCCTGGGGTGTGGTCGGACTGCTGGTCGGCGTGATCATCGCCGCCCAGTTGGTGTGGCCGGCGCTGAACTTCGATCTGTCGATCCTCAGCTACGGCCGACTGCGCCCGCTGCATACCAACGCGGTGATCTTCGCCTTTGCCGGCAATGCGATCTTTGCCGGCATCTACTATTCGAGCCAGCGCCTGCTCAAGGCACCAATGTTCGACCGGCGGCTGTCGCTGTTCCACTTCTGGTCGTGGCAGGTCATCATCCTGCTCGCCGCGATCACCCTGCCCCTGGGCATCACCTCGGGCAAGGAATACGCCGAGCTGGAATGGCCCATCGACATCCTCATCGCCCTGTCGTGGATCGGTTTCGGCATCAATCTGTTTGGCACCATCATCAAGCGCCGCGAGCCGCACCTGTACGTGGCGATGTGGTTCTATATCGCCACCTGGGTGGCCATCACCATGCTGCATGTGGTGAATTCGCTCGCCATCCCCGTGTCGCTGACCAAGAGCTATCCGGTGTTCGCCGGGGTGCAGGACGCCCTGGTGCAGTGGTGGTACGGGCATAACGCGGTGGCGTTTTTCCTGACCACGCCGTTTCTTGGGTTGATGTACTACTTCCTGCCCAAGGCCGCGGAACGGCCGGTGTACAGCTACCGCTGGTCCATCGTCCACTTCTGGGCGCTGATCTTCCTCTACATCTGGGCCGGCCCGCACCATCTGCTCAACCAAGCCACCCCGGAATGGGCCCAGACCCTTGCCGTGGTGTTCAGCGTCATGCTCATCATCCCTTCCTGGGGCGGGATGTTCAACGGCCTGATGACCCTGCGCGGGGCCTTCGACAAGGTGCGTACCTCGGCGGTGCTCAAGTTCTACGTCGCGGCGCTCACTTTTTACGGCATGGCCACCTTCGAAGGGCCGCTGCTCTCGCTGCGCGAGGTGAATGCCCTGTCCCACAACACCGACTGGACCGTCGGCCATGTGCACAGCGGTGCGCTGGGCTGGAACGGATTCCTGATCTTCGGCATCACGTATTGGCTGGTGCCGCGCCTGTGGAAGGACGCCAATGGCGACCGCCGCATGTGGAGCGAGAATCTCGCCAACGTCCATTTTTGGATCGCAACCGCAGCCATAGCCGTCTATGCCGTGTCGATGTGGATCAGCGGCATCATGCAGGGTCTGATGCAGCTCGCCTTCGACGCCAACGGGCACCTCGTGTACCGCGACTGGATCGAGATCACCAAGGCCTCGTGGTGGCCCTGGGCAGCGCGCACCGCCGCCGGGGTGATGTACCTGGGCGGGGCCATCCTGTGCGTGATCAATGTGATCATGACCGTGCGCGGCCGGCGCGTCACGGACGATGCGGTGCAGGTCCCGGTCCGGGTGGAAGAGCCCGCCCCCGGTGACCTGGTCGAGGCGGCGCTGTCCGCACCCGGTGGGATGCGCAAGCGCATCAATGCGCTGCATGGCCTGCTTGAACGCTGGCCCGTGGCGCTGACCGTGTTGACCACGGTGGCGTTGTCGATCGGCAGCATTTTTGAGTTGGTGCCGCATCTGGTCCAGGGGGCGTTGACCCCGCGTATCAGCTCGGTCCAGCCCTATACCGCGCTCGAACTGGCTGGCCGCGACATCTACATCCGTGAAGGCTGCAACACCTGTCATACTCAGATGGTCCGCTCCCTGCGCGCCGAGGTTGAGCGCTATGCCGGGGAATACACCCGCGCCGGCGAGCACATCTATGACCGGCCGCACCTGTGGGGCAGCAAGCGCACCGGGCCCGACCTGGCGCGCGAGGGCGTGATCCGCCCGGATCCGGCGTGGCAGTACATCCACACCCTCAAACCCACCGATCTGGCGGCCAATTCGCCCATGCCCAACTATCCGTGGCTGGCGCGGGATTCCTACGATGCCGACATCCTGCCGCGCAAGTTGGCGGTGCTCTCCGGCGCGCCGATGTATACGCCCTACACCCCCGCCCAGATCAGCAACGCGGTGGCCGACGCCAAGGCCCAGGCCGAGGGCATCGCCGCGGAACTGCGCAAGCAGCCGCGCCTGGCGGACGCCAAGGATGTGGAGCAGAAAGAGATCGTCGCACTGATTGCCTATCTCCAGCGCCTCGGCACCGACCTGGGCAAGGCCACGCCGGCCAAGGCGGGAACGAAATGAGCGACTTCTTGGCCCATCATCCCCAGCTCCTGCCGCTCTGCGCGCTGGTGCTGTTCTTCACCGTCGCGGTGGTGGTCACCGTGCTGGTGGTCACCGACCGGCGCACCGCCCATTTACGACGGATGGAATCCCTGCCCCTCGACGATGCGGAGAACGGTCATGGCTGACGAACCCAAGGATCAGCTCCGCGATCATCATTTCGACGGCATCCAGGAGTACGACAACAGTCCGCCGCGCTGGTGGGTGATATCGTTCTGGCTGTCGCTGGTGTGGGCCGTGGGCTATATCGCCTGGTACCACGGCGGGGGCGGGAAACTCGGCGCCGACCAACTCGCCGTTGAACTGGCGGCATTGGCGGAGCAGCGCGCCAAGACCCAGACCGGTCCCCTCAGCGAAGAGGCCTTGCGCGGGTTGTCCACCAGCCCTGAACGCATCGCTGCTGGTGCTGCGATCTATGCCAAGGCTGGCTGCATCGCCTGCCATGGTGCCGACGGCACCGGCACCGTGGGACCTAATCTGCGCGACCGCTATTGGATCCACGGCAGCTCAATGGTGGCCATCGCCAAGGTCTTGCGCGAGGGCGCCAACAATGGCCAGATGCCGGCCCAGGCCAACCTCATGTCCAGTGACGATCTCAATAACCTCACCATCTACATGGTGGACCTGAATCGGAAGGGTGAGAAGGCCGGCAAGGCGATCGATCCTGCGCGCGAAAAAGAGGATCCAGTCACCTACTGACCGCCATGTCCAGGCCGCCCCCCGATCTTATCCGGCTGCTCGACAACCCGGCGGCGTTGTCTCCGGATACCGGTGATTTTCGCTCGATCCTGTACACCGTGGGCAGCGACGGGCGGCGGAAGTGGATCTATGCCCAGATCCTGGCCGGGGCCTGGCGCACGCGGCGGCGACTGGTGTCGCTGGTGCTGATCGGTTTCTACCTGGCGCTGCCTTTTCTCACGGTCGGTGGGAATCCGTTCCTGCGCTTCGACCTCCCGAAGCGCCAGTTCTGGATTCTTGGCCACGCTTTTTGGCCCCAAGACCTGAGCTATCTGCTGTTTTTCGTGCTCATCGCCATCATCGCCACATTGCTCGCCGTGGCCTTGGCGGGGCGCGTGTTCTGCGGCTGGGGCTGCCCGCATAATGTGTTTCTGGAAATGGTATTCAGGCCGATCGAAGCCTTCATCCAAGGCGACGCCTGGAGTCGCGCGCGGCGCGACCGCGAGGGTGGCAACGGCCTGCGCCGGGTGCTGACCTGGGGTGCGTTCGCGCTGGTGGCCGGCGTGCTCGCCAACACCGCCACCGCCCTGTTTGTCGGCACCGAAGCGTTCCGCTGGGGACTGGTGGTGGATCCGGTGACGCATCCCGCGGCGGCTGGATTTTTCGCCGTGTTCTTCGCGCTGATCATGATCAACTTTGCGTGGTTCCGGGAACAGACCTGCCTGGTGGTGTGTCCCTATGGCCGCTTCCAGTCGGTGCTGCTGGATCCGCACTCACTGACCGTGGGCTACGATGTGCGCCGGGGCGAGCCGCGTGGCAAGCCGGGCACGGCCACTGGCGACTGCATCGACTGCGGCCTGTGCGTGGCGGTGTGTCCAACCGGGGTTGACATCCGTAATGGCAACCAGCTGGAATGCATCCACTGCACGGCCTGCATCGACGCTTGCGATGGCATCATGGCCAAATTGAAGCGGCCCCCCGGCCTGATCCGCTATGCCAGCGAGGTCGGCCTGGCGGGTGGCACGCGCCGCGTCCTGCGCCCGCGTACCGTGCTGTATGCGGTGTTGCTGGTGATCCTGGGCACGGTCGCGGTGTGGCGCGTCACCGACCGCCAGCCGATCCTGGCAACCCTGCTGCGCCCGGTGGGCATGCCGTTGTTCGTCGAGCAGGATGGCGGGCGCTGGGTACGCCAGGCGGTGACCCTGAGTCTGGTCAATCGCAGCGGCGCGGCGCAGCAACTCACGATCAGCATCCCCGCCGAGCCGGCGGCGCGCATCGCCCTCCAGCATGCGCTGATCGACCTGCCGGTGGATGCGCGCATCGAACTAACGCCGACCATCGATCTGCCGGCCGAACGCCTG
>JBILDK010000112.1:0-7657 GCA_044352625.1 Planctomycetota bacterium | reverse complement strand
CATTATCGGCACTTCCTGCTGGCCAAGTTGTTGGATCGGAATAACGACCATCGTCTCGAAATTCTTTTTGCAGGCGAATAATCTCCGCCTTTAATTCCATGAACTTGTCAGCGATTTCAGGCTTCAGCGCCTCCTGTTCATTATACAATAGATTCATCTGTTCTTGCGGATCTTTATTGAGATCAAACAACTCATACACATCTTTTTTCCAGTAGTAGATTAACTTATGTGTTTCCGTTCGAACACCAAGATGTGCGGCCGTATTGTGATGTCCAGGGTCGTGATAGTATCGATAATACATGCTTTTTCGCCAATCTTTGGGGCGCTCTCCGCGAAGCAAAGGCGCCAACGATCGACCTTGCATGTCTTTAGATATTGAAAGGCCCGCTAAGTCTAAAAAGGTTGGGGCGAGATCTATATTCAATACCATTTGATCTATTACGGTGGCAGGCTGGATGCCCGGTCCTTTAGCCAGTAAAGGGACTCGCAAGCCAGGCTCATACATGAACCGCTTGTCATATAGCCCCAGCTCACCCAGAAACCAGCCATTATCAGCGGAGTAGATAACAATGGTATTTTCTGAGAGTCCGTTTTGATCTAGGTAATCTAAGACCTTGCCGACCCCCTCGTCTACGCCCTGTACGCAGGCCATGTAGTCTCGCATGTATTTTTGATATTTATACTTCACGAGCTCCTTCCCTGTTAGCAACTTTCCATCTATTTCTAGCTCCATGGGTTTGGACCACTGCCACTTTATTGAATCTGATTCATTGAGGCCAAAAGGCGAGCTAAGCTTTAAATCATAGCGCACCAAGTCTTTCGCAATTGTCTGCTCATTTATCCCCAATGCCGTTGGGCGAGTTGCGTAATTGTCCCAAAGTGTTTCTGGTTCTGGATAGACATTGTCTTTGAACATTTCCACATGACGCTTAGCTGGATCCCAATTGCGATGCGGAGCTTTTTGGTTGAGCATTAAAAAAAACGGCTTGTCCTTTGGCCGTGTTTTCAACCACTCAATGCCGAGATCCGTGGTTATCTCAGTGCAATGTCCTTTGATGCTCAGTTTATTATTGGCGATGATAAACTCTGGGTTCCAGTAGAATCCACCTCCCGGTAGCACAATCCAGCGATCAAAGCCTGTGGGATCGCTACCTAAATGCCATTTGCCAATGACCCCCGTATGATAACCACCCTTTTGCAATTGTTTCGCCACATTGTCACGTTGACCATCGAAGCAATTAAAGGCAGGCACACCATTAATGTGCGCGTACTGCCCCGTCATGAGGGTGGCTCGACTTGGCGAACAAATGGAGTTGGTGCAAAAGCTATTTGCGAAGCGGACGCCGTTTTTTGCAATTGAATCGATATTGGGTGTTTGATTTAAATTTCCACCATAAGCCGAAATGGCTTTTTGGGCGTGATCATCAGAGAAAAACAGCAGGATGTTGGGCGGAGTTGCCTGCGCCATCGGCGAAACCGGTTCGCCACCGTTTGCTTGTAAAGCACCCTGCACGAGCACGGCTATAGCAGCCGCCACCGGCCCCACACATGCGCTGACGATTGCGTTCATCGAAAGTCCCCTTTTGTTTGCTACGCCTCCGCTTCGCGAAGCGATTCCGAAGATCGATGGCTCCTACCCTCTGTACGAACGGGTCGGTTCGAGTAAAGGGCGGATCAATTTTGAATAAGGTGAAGAAAAGATACAAAAAAGTACAATGACACCCGAGCTTCATGCTGGACCACCACACCGGTCCCTTCACTTTTTGAGACAGAAATTTCCAGAAATTATGCGCGTTTTATGCCGTGTGAACATTCTGTGGTTCTTTGAGAAAATGCGGATGGACCTTTGCGTGGGATAATTGCGGACGCGGCGGACAGGCATTTATCCTGAAAAACGTGGTTGGTGGTTAGTGGTTGGTGGTTGGGGACTGCATCACAGCGCGTTGCGACCCTGTTTCCAAGCACCGACTGGGTGATCCGAAGCGGCGCCGCAAGGTGTTGTCCCCCAACCACCAGAAACCAACCACCAACCACCAACTGCGACAGGCAGGTTTATGGACATGCAGGTTTATGCAGGTTTATGGACATGCACTTTATCCCCCCAGGCATTGATGAATTGGCATTTGAACAGCGACGCTGCGGGGCAGGAGGTGCGGGAAGACCCGGAAGCCAATGCGGGCGGCCGGGAAGGCCGCGGCCCCAGGATCGATCAGGCGGGACGTCCGCACATGTATGCTTACCCTCAACGGGCGGGTCGTGCCCCGACCGGGTAAGCGGCGTCGTGCCGCCGCACTCCAGGTGGCAGCTTCCTGTAATCCTGAAAAACGTGGTTGGTGGTTAGTGGTTGGTGGTTGGGGACTGCATCACAGCGCGTTGCACCCCTGTTTCCCACCACCGACTGGGTGATCCGAAGCGGCGCCGCAATGTGTTGTCCCCCAACCACCAGAACCCAACCACCAACCACCAAGTGCGACAGGCAGGGTAATCGCTCAGGTGGCAGTCCGCGCCGCCGAGATCACCGCCGCCGCGTCCGGGGCGAGGAGCAGCCGCAGCACCGCCTTCTGGGCGTGCAGGCGGTTCTCGGCCTGGTCGTAGGCCACGCTGTCGGCGTGGTCCATGGCGTCGTCGCTAATCTCTTCGCCGCGGTGGGCGGGAAGGCAATGCATGATGCGCACGCGCTTGCCTGCCTTGGTGGCGAGGGCGGCGTTAACCTGGAAGCCGGCGAAGTCCTGTTTGCGCTTCGCGGCTTCGGCCTCTTGGCCCATGCTGGTCCACACGTCGGTGTAGATCACGTCGGCGCCGACCACGGCCTGGGCCGGGTTGTTGATCTCGGTCACGCCGAGGGTGGTGCGCTCGGCCACGCTGAAACCGTAACCCACCGGGCAGGCGAGCACGAAGCGCGCACCGGCCAGGGCGCAACCCTGGGCCAGGCTGCGCGCGACATTGTTGCCATCGCCGACAAAGACCACGGTCTGGCCAGCGATGCTGCCGCAGTGCTCGTGAATGGTGAGCAGGTCGCCCAGGGCCTGGCACGGGTGGTGGCGGTCGCACAGGCCATTGACCACGGGCACGCCCGACCAGCGCGCGAAGCCCTGGATGGTGTCATGCTTGAATACCCGGGCCATGACGCCCTGGACGTAACGACCGAGCACGCTGGCGATGTCCTGGAGGGACTCCCGCTTGCCGATGCCGATCTCCTCGCCGCGGATGTAGATGGCGCGCCCGCCGAGTTCAAGCATCGCGGTCTCGAAGGACAACCGGGTGCGCAGGCTGGGCTTCTCGAACACCATGGCGAGCGTCGTGCCGGCCAGGGCGTGCTCGGGGATCCCGGCGGAGCGGCGCCGTTTGAGATAACGGGCGACAGCTAGGAGGTCAGCGAGGCTCTCGGGCGTGAGCCCGTCGATGGTCAACAGATGCGAGGACATGATGGGACATCCAGGGTCGTTCAGGCCAGGTGCAGTTCGGTGCCGATGCCCTCGGCCGTGAAGATTTCCAGCAGCAGCGCCTGGGGCATGTCAGCGGCGACGATATGGATCTTGGCCACGCCGGAGCGCAGTGCGCTGATGCAGCTCTCGACCTTGGGGATCATGCCACCTTTGATCACGCCCTGGGCGGTCAGTTCACGCACCTGCACATCGGTGAGCGAGGACAACAGCGTGGTGGGATCCTTGGGATCAGTCATGACTCCGGGGACCGAGGACATGAACACCAGCTTGACCGCCTTCATCGCGGTGGCGACCGCCAGGGCGATGTCGTCGGCGTTGGTGTTCATGGAGCGGCCGTCGGCATCCACCGAGAGCGGCGGGATCACCGGGATCAATCCGCGGCTGGCGTAGCGCAGCACGCGCTCGCGATCGACCGTGGTGGGCTGGCCCACCAAGCCCAGGGCCGGGTCCATCACCGTGCCATCGACCACGCGGTGGCGCGGCGGGCACAGGCCGATGGCGGCGCCGCCCAGGGCGAACACGCGGTTGACGATGTGGGTGTTGAGGATCTCGACCTCGCGGGCGACGATCGCCATGGTCGCGGCATCGGTCACGCGGCGGCCCTGGTGGAAGTTCGGGGTCAGCCCGGCGGCCTCCATGGCGCGGCTGATGGACTTGCCGCCGCCATGCACCAGCACCGGCGATACGCCGACCTGCTCCAGCCACACCAGATCGGTGAGCAGGCTGTCGAGCACCGCGGGCTGCTCGATGGCCTCTCCGCCGATCTTCACCACCATGATCTGGTGGTGGAAGCGTTTCAGAAACGGCAGCGCCTCAAGTAGGACCTTGGCTTTGGCAGTGGCGTCAGCGACCACGGGGACCTCCATGCCGGAAGCGGCAAGGGGGCGGACAGTAGGGAAAAGGTTTCACCTGTCGAGCGTCAACCCGCGGTGATGCGCCCTTCAGCGCGCCCACAAGGTGCGCAGGGTCCAGGTGCAGACCAGGAGCAGGACGCCAATGATGAGGACCAGCGATAGGAACCGCCCGACCCGCGCCAGGTCGCCGTCGCTGCCCCAGAAGTTGTTGCGCACGTTGCGCACCAAGCCGACGAGATGGGTGACAAAGAGGAAGGCGCACAGCGCCGACAGGCCCACCCGCCACGGACCCGGCTCGTGCAGCCACATGCGCGCCACCAGGGCCGGCGCGAGCAGCAGCGGGAGGGTGTAGGGTGCGATGAGGATGAACAGGCCGCGCAACGGTCCCGGTTCGGCGTGCTTAACGAAGCCGCCCTCGCCATCGCTGATCTGGAACGCACGAACCTTGACCCCGGTAAGCCAGCAGAGGATGGCGTGGCACAGCTCATGGACCAGGGTGTGCAGCAACCAGTTGGGCCGGCCGACACACAGGATCAGCACTCCGAGCGCCGCGCCGGCGACGACCGCCCAGGGGTCCTGGGGCAGATGCCAGTGGTCACGCAGCGCCTCCCGCAGCAGGTCCACGCACCAGGGCAGGGCGAACACCCCCAGCACCACACCGAGGATAAGCCGAATGGTCATGCCGACAAAGCGCATGGCGGCGTAGGATCCCCCAGCGCAGGCCAGGGCAATGGCTCACCGGGATGAAGCCTCGGGCGGACCGTTGCGCCTCGGCTCGCCCTCCCTAGTTTTTCCCCATTCCGCTGGGCGCGGACTCGGGAAGGACTGCAGATATGCACATCAGACTGTGGGGCGTTCGCGGCTCGCTGGCGACGCCGATGACATCGGCGCAGGTGCGCGAGAAGTCCCGGGCCCTGCTCGCCGCCGCAACACCCGACGATCTTGCCTCGCCCGCCGCCATCGACGCCTACCTCGACCGCAGTGAACACGCCTGGACCTATGGCGGCAACACTTCCTGCGTCGAAGTGTCCTTCGCCGACCAGGTGTTCGTACTCGATGCCGGCACCGGCGCGCGGCTGCTTGGCGGCAGCCTGATGGCCGACGGCCGCGGCAAGACCCACGGCCTGCATTTCTTCTTCACCCATTTCCACTGGGACCACATCTGTGGATTCCCTTTCTTTGCGCCGATCTACCAACCCGGGCGAGACATCCGGGTGTGGAGTGGCCGCTCCGACGCGGCCGAACAATTGGCGGTACAGATGGGCGGGGCGCACTTCCCGGTGAAGTGGGACCGGCTGCCAGCGAAGGTCACCTGCCAGCAGGTGCCCGAGCACACCGCGACCATGATCAGTGGAGCCGAGGTCAGGATCCTGCCGCTGATCCATCCCGACAAAGCCTATGGCTATCGCATCACCTACGGTGGGCGCAGCGTCTGCTACCTCACCGACACCGAAGTCAGCGGCAATCCTAATAAGCTGGCCGAAGCCTATTCTCGCTTCGTCGCTGGTGCCGATGTGGTCATCGTCGATGCCATGTACGGCTTCCTCGAATACCACGACAAGGTCAATTTTGGCCACTCGACGATTTTCAATTTCATCGATTTCTTCAAGGACACGGCCATAGGCGAATTGGTGATCTTCCATCACGATCCCATGGCCAGCGATCCCCAGGTCAGCCGCCTCGCTTCTGATGCTAGGCGCTACAAGGCGCTGATGGCCCCGGATGCGACCTGGACGCTCTCGGCCGCCCGCGAAGGCCAAACCTGGGATTTGGACGCGACCTAGGTCAGGTCGCAGCCGGCGCAGAGCTGATCCGCTGGTGCAAGGCCACCAGCCGACGATCGTCGGGGATCCGCAGGAGGCCATGCAGCAGCAGTGCGGCGCTGGGCAGCAGCAGCAAAAGTGCTCCTGCGCCGCTCGCCGTGGGACCCAGACGCACCGAGAACACGGTTTCTGCCACCAGGACCGCATGCCCAAGCGCAGCCAGCAGCAGCAGGTGGTTGCCCCAGCCGTTGACGTAGTCTGCAACCGCCAGGGCCTGTTCGCGGGCACCCTCGCCAGTCCGACCGAGCAGATGTTTCAAACGCTGCCGCACCACCAGCGCCACGACGCTACAGCCAACTGCGAAGAGCACGCCCACACTCAGGCTGACCCAGGGTGCCGGTGTCGCCAAGCCCGGAGCGCGATAGAGGTTGTAGCCCATCGCCAACGCCGCGCCTGAAAGCCCGACCCCGACCCGCTGCCAATGCAAAGCGGCGAGCTTGGTCGCCAGGCGGTGGCGGTCGATGTAATTGAGGAACGCCGGATCCGGCAAGGCCGCAGTCATGGGCGCGCATGATCCACTTCACGCGCCCGGCTCCAGCCGCGAGCGACCTCGGCGGTTGCGGGCGTGCGCCGCACCACACCGTCACCATCATGCCTCCGCTCGGGTACTCGACCAACCTCCATGTCGCCGAAACCCTCGACGACATCATCGCCGTGGTGGTACCTGCCGCGGCCGCAGTTCGGGCGCGCCTGGGCTGGGAACGCTTGGGGATCGACCTGCGCCTGGGCCTGGCGGCGCTCGCTGACGGGCGTTGGGAGCGGCTGCGCGCCACCTGCGACCGCGCCGGGCTGAGCGCCCACACGCTCAACGGCTTTCCCCTCGAACCATTCCAGGTCGCGGTGGTGAAGGACGCCGCGTACCGCCCGGACTGGCACGATCCACAGCGCTTCGCGGCCAGCGTGGAGTTGCTCCACGCTGCACTGGCGCTGAGCGACGAGCCGCTGGTCACCATCAGCACCGTGCCCGGCAGTTTTCGGCCCCACGGCCTCGTTGACGCGGATGCCATCGCCGCGGCGCTCGGGCGCTGGGCGGCGGCAGCGGCGGGCATCCAGCGCGATACCGGACGCTGCGCCGTGCTGTGCCTCGAACCCGAGCCATGGTGCCTGCTTGAACACAGCGCCGACGTGGCCTGGTTCTGGCGCGGGCCACTGGCCGGGGCGGGCATCATGGCAGCGACGGTGGCCCTCGATGGTGATGCCGTCGCGGCGCACGCGGCAGTGGCGAGGCACCTCGGCGTGTGCGTCGATACCTGCCACCTCGCGGTGGCGGGGGAAGACCCCGCGACTGCGGTCACCGCGATGCATGCCGCCGGGGCGCGCATCGCCAAATGCCAGGTCAGCGCCTGTCCCGAGGTGCGCGATCCTGCCGCTGATCCACAGGGCGTGGCCGCTCTGCGCGCCCTGGCCGAGCCGCGGTTCTACCATCAGACTGCGGCGTTCAGCGCCGCCGGCAGCGCCAGCCGCGTGCTCGACCTCGACCAGCTCGATGCCTGCCTGGCGCGCCTGCCCCATGCCAACGTGGTGCGTTCACATT
>JBILDK010000111.1:0-7677 GCA_044352625.1 Planctomycetota bacterium | reverse complement strand
GCCCGGGATGGCGCCGGGCCAGTTCGTCTTGGCAGAAGGTGTAGAGCAAGTCGAGCTGCATGCCGATGCCGGTGGTGGCGCCGTGCATGCGCTGACTGGCGTAGCGCTCGCGCGCCTGGTCGCAGGTCGAGAGCACCGTGCGGTGCCAGATCGGACGCAGGCCGAAGCGGTGCTCGGCCCAGCCCTTGAGCACTGCGCCCGAGGGTCCGTCGCTGTCGAAGCCCCAGCCGCGCAGCACGGCGGCATAGCTGGCGCGTTGGCGCTCGGCCCGGCTCGGCCAGTGTGCCGGGTCCTCGTGGAGCCAGAAGCGTGAGAGCTGATGCTCGTGGAAGAAGTGGCCGCGTTCCTCGGCGTCGGGCAGCAGAGCCACGAGATCGAGGAACGCCTGGTGCTCGCTGCGCACCCAGGCGATCTCGAGGCGCTGGGGATCGTCCTGGAAGCGTTGCGAGGCGATGGCGCCGGGGGCGAGGTTGCAGCGCGTGAGCACGGCCCGGCGCAGGTACCAGTCCTCCGCCGGGCCTGCGCCCGGTTCAGCGGAAGCGGTCGGAGTCGATGGCATAGAGCTTGATCTTGTACTGCATCATGCGCTTGGTCATGCCCAGGCGCGTCGCCGCCTGGGTCTGGTTGCCGGCGGTGTCCTTGAGCGCCTCGGTGATGAGTTCGATCTCGTAGTTGGCGACCCGGGTGGTGAAATCGCCGGTCGCGCCCGCTTCGGGCTTGGCCACGTAGCGGTTGAGCTGCAGCGAGGGCGGCAGGTGGTGGCCGTGGATGACCTCGCCCTCGGCCATGACCACGGCGCGCTCGATCACGTTCTCGACCTCGCGCACATTGCCCGGCCAGTGGTACGACGTCAGCATGTCGATGGCCGGCGTGTCCAGGCGGATGATCGGTTTGCCCATGGCCTTGCCGAAGCGTTCGGCGAAGCCGTCGGCGAGCAGCATGATGTCGGCCTTGCCGCGCTCGCGCAGCGGTGGCATGTGGATGGGGAAGACGTTGAGCCGGTAGAACAGGTCGGCGCGGAAGCGTTGCTCGATCAGGTCCTTCTCCAGGTCGCGGTTGGTGGCGGCGACGATGCGCACATCGGCGGTGAGGGTGTCGGCCCCGCCGACGCGCTCGAAGCGCTTGGTCTGGAGCACGCGCAGCAGCCGGGTCTGGGCCCCGGCGGGCAGTTCGCCGACCTCGTCGAGGAACACCGTGCCGCCTTCGGCGCGTTCGAACACCCCGGCGCGGCGGGCGGTGGCGCCGGTGAACGCCCCTTTTTCGTGGCCGAACAGCTCGCTCTCGATCAATGAGTCGGGGATCGCACCGCAGTTGACATCGATGAAGGGTCGGCCGCGTCGCGGTGACAGGGTGTGGATGAGGTTGGCGAGCACGCCCTTGCCGGTGCCGGTCTCGCCGGTGATCAGCACCGAGGTGTCCACCCCGGCGACCTTGGCGGCAAGGCGTTTGACCGCTTCGATCGCCGGGGAACGGCCGATGAAGGTGTCGTGGGTCACGAGCTGCACCCGGGCGTAGGCGTCGAGGCGGTCCTCCAGCCGGCGGCGCTGGATGTACGGCCCGACCAGATGCGCGATCTCGCCGAGCAGGCGCACATCGCCCAGAGAATCGCTGACTTCGGACCGGGGGCGGTCGGCCGACAGGGTGCCCACCGGCCGGCCGCGGTAGGGGATCGGCACGCAGTAGAACGCGAGCCGGTGCAGATCGAGCCCCCGGCGCAAGCCGGAGCGGTCGAGGAAGCCGTCCTCGGGACGGATGCCGTCGAGGAAGACCGGGGTGTTGTCGGCGATGACCCGGCCGGTGATGCCTTCGCCCGGGCGGTAGCGCATGCGTTCGCCGGCATCGCGCGGCACGCCCTCGGCGGTGATGTCGGCCACCGCCTCGTCCTCGTTCTCGTTGAGCAACGTGAACACGCCGCGCGCGAAGCCCTGGTCACGATGCAGCCAGCGCAGCACCTGGCTCAGGGCCCGGGTGGCATCGTTCTCATCGGACAGGAAGCGGGCGAGCTTGGCGAGCAGACCGAGGCGACCGCACGAACTCGCTGACTCGGGACCGCTGAGCCCGGGACACGGAGGGAACAGGGACGGTCGCTCGTCTGCCATGGGATGTCGCCCGGCAGTCTAGCACGCGGCGGGGCCGCATCTGCGCTGCATGATGCAGCACTGGACCGATCCTGCTATGGCGCGGTGCGCAGGTGCCAGAACAGCGGGGTGCGGTTTTTGAGCGGATGCAGGCGGTCGAGACCCTCGCTAACCCCGAGCAGCCAGCGGTCGGTCTGGATATCGCCGGCGGGGGCGCGGTTTTGCCAGGTGAAAATGCCCTCGGCGCTGCGGAAGAAGGTGTAGGGCTGGGCTTCGTGAATGATGGCCTGGATGCGCTGACTGATAGCGATGCGTTTGGGTTCGTCGAAGGTCTCGCGCAATTCGATCGCGAGACGATCCACCTCGGGATCGCTGAAGGCACAGTGGTTGCTGCCGCCGGTCTCGGTGATCTGGGAGGAATGCCAGAGCTGGTAGAAATCGACTTCCCAATCCATTTGCCAGCCGCCGACGGTGGCGGAAAAGTCGCGATCTTCATAAATACGAATCAGCTCTTTCCATTCGTAGGGGCGCGGCTCCATGGCCACGCCGATCGTGCGCAACTCGTTGCGGAAGATCATCAGGGTGTTGTCCCACTCCGGGCTGTTGGCGTAGTAGCTGACCACGAACGAGAATGGCGCGCGCTTACCCTCCACCAGTTTGTCGAGCAGGCCGTCGCCATCGCTGTCGGTCCAGCCCGCTTCCGCGAGCAGGGCCTTGGCCTTGGCAAGGTCGAAGGCATAGGGCGTGAGGGCCCGGTTGCAGTACGGGCTGTCCGCCAGGACATCCGACAAAACCGGCTGACCGAGCCCAAGGTACACGTCGCGAATGATGCGCTCCTTGGGAAAAGCATGGGACATGGCCTGGCGCACGCGCACATCGTCGAAGGGCGGCCGCCGCATATTCCAGCCGAGATAGCTAAAGGCGGTGCGGCGTACCCGTTCCCAGCCCAGCTCGCCAGCGCGGCCGGCTTTGGGATCAGTGGCTGAAAACGCGGCGAAGCGCGGTTCCTTGCGGTCCAGCACCTCGCTCTTGTATTGCAGTGGCGCGAGGCCGTGGCTGTGGACCTGGCCGTTCTTGAACGCCACCAATTGCGGATCCGGCTGACGGATCGCGAGGTTTTGTTCAATGCGGTCGAAGTGCCAGGTCGCGCCCCAGTAGGCTGGGTTGCGCGCGAAGCGCATGACCTGATCCGGCGTGTATTCCTCAAGCCGATACGGGCCCACGCCGCACACCCCGCGCTCGGCATCGAACCAGTGCTGGTTGAAGTTTGCGGCGAGGCGTTCCGGCGGGGTCGGGCTGCCATCGCGTTCCGCACCGTAGATGTGCCGCGGCAGGGGCGATAGGCCGAGGCTGGCGGACAGGCTGGTGTAGACCGCTTTTTTCCAATGCAGCACCAGGGTGCGCGGATCCGGCGTCTCGGCGCGGTCGAAATCCGCGTAGTAGTTGCGCAGATGGCTGCATTCCACCGCCGGATCGGTGATCAGGCGCAGGGCAAAGGCGAAATCGGCACTGGTCAGTTCGACATCCTGGTCGAGCCACGCGAAGCCCGGCTGCGTGGCCAGGGTCGGGCGCTGCCAGCGCACGCCGGGACGCAGGGTAAAGGTGTAGGTTGTGTAGTCGTCGCTGATCACCACCGCGGTGGCCAGGGCCTGCATCCATGCGCCGGGATTGGTTGCCGGACGGTCGGCAAGGCTGTCGTTGCAGCGGCCGTGGATCTCGGCGGTGGTGGCCGAGTTTTCGAGCAGCGGATTCAGGCCCTTGGGCGATTCATTGAACAGGCGCAGGGTTCCGCCCTGGATTTTGGCCTGGTACCACGAGCGGTCGTAGGGCAGCAGGAAGTTGCGGCCCAGCACGGGAAGGCCGTCGTTGGCGGCGGGTGCTGGGGCGACCACGGTGGTCCCAGTGGGGGCGAGGGGGCGTTCAGCGATCTGCTGGCGCAGGGCCTTCAGTTCCTCGGTCTGCATGCGCGTGGCGGCGGCGAGCTGCTCCAGACCCTGGGTCACCGCGTGCAGTTGCTGCGGTTGTCGCCAGCGATCCAGGACGAGGAGCAGGAGCAGAATGACGATGACAGCGGACAGCGCATGCTTCATGGGCGGGACACTAGCGACCGATGCCCGGGGGAAAGACCGCGGGGCGCAGGGCGACCCGGCGTGTTCATCATATCTTCATCTGATCCTCGTCTGATACTGGCCTACGTAACCATCATTCCGCCCATCCAAGGACCCCAATCCATGCGCCTGACCCCCGTCGCCCACTTCGGCCTCGCCCTCACCCTCACCCTGGGCGTCGTCGCCCTCACTGGCTGCAACGCCCGCCAAGAGGGCGATTACTACATCCAGGGCTCGCGTGCCATGGTCGGCACGTTCTACGTCGAATACTACAACAAGGACAACAAGCGCTGGTACCTGCTTGCCAAGCAGGAGACCCTTGAGGCGTTCCAGGGCGGCAACCACGAGATGCCGTTCTCCAAGACCCTGATCGGGGTTGGACCCGACCGGGCCACGGTGGTGGTCGAGCAGGTCAAGGACGCGGACCAGAGCCAGATCATCGGCAGCCGTTTGGTGAATGAGTTCAATGCCCGCAAGGGTACCGCGATCAAGGCCTTCGAGCCCAAGTGATCGGTGGCGTGCGCGCGGCGAGGGCTACACCTCTGCCGCCATGCATGTCGCGCTCTATCAGCCCCAGGTCCCTGGCAACACCGGCAACATCGGCCGGTTGTGCATCGGGCTTGGGGCTGAATTGCATATCATTGGCCCCTGCGGCTTCGATTTCAGCGACAAGGCCCTGCGTCGCGCCGGGCTTGACTACTGGCCGCACCTGGTGTGGACCCTGCATCCCGGGCCCCAGGACTTTCTCGCCTGGCTCGGCGAACGCCGGCCGTGGCTGGTCAGCAAGTACGGAACCGTGCGTTTCGATCGCGCCCCGTATGCGGCGGGTGATGTCCTGATCCTGGGCAACGAGGTGCGTGGCCTGCCCGAGGAGTGGCACGCGCGCTGGCCCGACCGTCTGGTGAACATCCCCATGCTCGGCCCGATTCGCTCCTTCAACCTCGCCAATGCCGCAGCCATCGTCCTCGCCCAGGCTCAGGTGCGCGCAGGCGGGTTGGCCGAATGCCTTCCCTCTCCGGGACCGGCGCTACCGTCCTGATCCCGTGAAGCTTGGACCTAACGATCTGTGCTGGTGCGCCAGCGGCAAAAAATACAAGAAGTGTCACCAGGGGCGTGATCTGCTGCAGAAATTGCAGGGGTTCGAACCAGAGCCGGTGACCCCAGTGGGCTTCAAACCGGTGCGCCCGGCGACGGTCCTGCCGCGCCTGCCGGTGCCCGCGCACATCGTCGCGCCCGATTATGCCACCAGCGGCAAACCCGAGGGCAGCCGCAGCCGCAACCTCATCAAGGGGCCGGATCAGATTGCACGCATGCGCCTGGCCTGCGCGGCCGCGCGCCGGGTTCTCGATCGGCTGTGCGCCGAGGCCGCGGTGGGCATGACCACCGACGAGATCGACCGCCGCTGCCACGCCCTGTGCATCGCTGAGGGCGGCTATCCCTCGACCCTCAACTATCACGGCTTTCCCAAGAGCCTGTGTACCTCGGTCAACGAGGTCATCTGCCACGGCATCCCCGACACCCGACCACTGCAGGACGGTGACATCGTCAACATCGATGTGACCATCTTTATCCACGGCATGCATGGCGACTGCTCCGCCACCGTAGCCATCGGCCAGGTCGACGACGCTTCGCGTCGACTCATGGAGGTCACTCACGACTGCATGATGCTGGGCATCAAGCAGGTGCGCCCGGGGGGCCGCATCCGCGACATCGGCAAGGCGATTGAAAGCCATGCCACCGGTCTTGGCTATGGCGTGGTTCGCGCGTTTGTTGGCCACGGCCTGGGCGAGCTGTTCCACATGGATCCCCAGGTGCCGCACTATTACGATCCAGCCGCCGACTTTGCGATGTTGCCCGGCCATACCTTCACGGTGGAGCCGATGATCAACCAGGGCACCTGGAAGCACCAGTCGTGGAACGACAACTGGACCGCGGTGACCGCGGACCTCAAGCGCAGCGCCCAGTATGAGCACACCGTGCTGGTGACCGAGCGCGGGGTCGAGATCCTGACCCTGCGCGAGGGTGAATCCCAGCCTTTCCCTGGTTAGTCCCCCATGAACGCCACCGAATCCGATCCCGTCCTCATCTCCCTGCACGACGAGCTGAAGGCCCAGATGGCAGCGCTCAACGACGCCTATCATCCGGTCTATGGTGCCGCGACCGCCCGGATCCACGCGTTGGAGAAGCGCATCGCCCAGGTTCGGGCCGACCTCAGCGCCCGTCGCCGCGACCTCGCCGGTGCGTGAAAACCAGTTGATCGCGGCGTTGCGCGGCGAAGTGAGCGATCCCGAGGGCATGCTTGGCATCGGCTCCGACTGCTGCGAGTGGACCCCGGGAGGGCGCACCTGCCTGTCGGTGGATGCATTGGTCGAAGGCCTCCACTTCACCAGCGATGCCGACCCGGCCCTGGTCGGACGCAAGGCCGCGGCAGCGGCGCTGTCCGACCTTGCCGCCGCCGGTGCACGACCGGTGGGAGCGGTGGTCGCCCTGAGCTGCCCGACGCGCTGGGACGGCCTCGTGCTGATGACGGCCCTCGCGGCGGAACTCCATCGTCACGGTTGTGCGCTGCTCGGCGGCGACACCACCGGGGCCGAGCGTCTGGTCATCAGCGTGACGGTGTGGGGCGAGGCCGTGGCCGGGCGCCTGCTGCGGCGCAGCGGCGCGCGGGTCGGCGACCTTCTGGTGGTCACCGGCCCGCTCGGTGGCAGTCTGGCTAGCAGTCGTCATCTGCGCCCCGAGCCGCGCTTCCGCGAAGGACAGTGGCTGGCGGGCAATCCCTACGTCACCGCCGCCATGGACCTCAGCGATGGCCTGGCCAGCGACGCTCCGCGCCTGGCCGAACTCAATGGCTGTGGCTGCGTGCTGCTGCCGGACGAGGTGCCGGTGCATGCCGATGTGCCGGTGATGTCCGATCAGGCGCGGGCCGCTTGTTGTGACGGGGAGGACTTCGAACTGCTGGTGGCGGTGGACGCCGCGCATTGGCCGCAACTGCAACTGGCCTGGACCTTCGAGCGGCCGCTCATGCGCGTGGGTTGGCTGATCCCGCAGCCCGGAACCTTCATCGAGGATCGGCGCGGCCAGCTGGTGCCGCTGCCCTGGCGGGGATTCGAGCACGGGGCGGATTGACCCTCTCTGCAGCTGTCCGGAGGTTCGGACCTCTGGAATGCGCTTCCCGGTCACCCTAAAAAACGCAATGGACTCGGCCAAGGGGCCTGCATCAATCGTTGATTCAGAGCTATCGAGCATGTTCCGCGCTCACCCGTTGGGTGGGTTCGAAAAAAGGAACAGGATGGGGATGATGGGCAGGATGAAGCCGGCGAATGTCCCGGTGAATCCCATCCTTCCCATCCTGTTAACGCCGCCTGAAGTCTACGGTTCATTGCGTTGTTTAGGGTTACCCCTTGTTCGCGTCCAGCGCCGGGATGAGCAGGTCGTGGGCGGCGAAGCCGGGCAGGACCGTGGCCAGCAGCGCCCCCAGTTCACGTTTCATT
>JBILDK010000110.1:0-7690 GCA_044352625.1 Planctomycetota bacterium | reverse complement strand
ACGATCCGCGTCCGCGAGGCGACGCTGCCCGGCCTGGCGCTGATCGGCAATGGCTACGAGGGCGTTGGCATTCCTGACATCATCAGCCAGGCCGACGTCGCGGCGGCACGGCTGGCAGGATAACGCCAGCTCAGGATCTGCGGCGCGGTGGCTACTGTACCAGCCGGCAGACTCTGGGAACGAGCCGGAATCCGGAGTCGTTGGGGGCAGGTCGCGAAGCCCACATGTTTCTCGAACGTTTGCCTGCCGGTCGCAGTTGGTGGTTGGGGTACAGCACCGTGCGGCGCCGCTGCGGATCACCCATCCGGAGCCGGACAACACCATCACCACGCATTGCGATGCGGTGCCCAACCACCAACCACGTTTTTCGGGATCAATTCGCGATCGCGCCCGGCAGCGGTCTGCCAGGGCAACGCGAACGCTACGGTATGGTCAGGCCTGAATGACGCGCAGGCGACAAGCGTGGCGTTCTCGGCTCAGGTTCCCCCAGCCGAGGCTCTGTACCGACGGCGCGGATTAGCAGCTTCGGCGCGGCTTGAGGCGGTAGTCCTTAAGCTTCTTGCCCTGGTCCTCGAAGCCGGCACGACCCAGGAGGCCGAACATCGCGTGCTTGCCATACTCGACGCCTGGCTGGTCGAAGGGGTCGATGCCGTAGAGTTCAGCGCTCATCGCGGTCGACAGCTGGAGCAGGTACACGAGGCCGCCGATGTGGGATTCATCGACCGTATCCAGGCTGATCGCCATGTTGGGGCGGCCGGCAGCGGTGAGGTGCTGCTCGGCGGACCAGTAGCCGCTGTCGAGGATGCCGGCCATGCCGATGTCCTTGAGGTAGGCGGCAGCTTCGATCTTGGGATAGGCTGCGGGAACCTGGACCTGGGCGCCGTGGTTCTTGACCGTGACGAAGGTCACGACCTTGTCGAACGGGCCTTCGGCGAAGAGCTGCTGCTGGCCGTGGACGTCGAAGGTGCCCATGCCCGCCACGGGGCTAGGGCCGACGTGCACCGCCTTGCCCTTGCGGTTGAGCATCTTGCCCAGGCTGACCGAGGCGAGGTGGTTGTACCACTCGCCGATGGCGTGAACCCGGTTGGAATAGCTGAACATCACATGCATGGTCTTGCGGCGCTTGCGCGTCAGCAGGTAGTGGACCAGCGAGTGCATGTACGCGGGATTCTTGTGGGGATCGCCGTGGCGGCAGCGCTTGTCCATATCGGCGCCACCCTTGAGCAGCTCATCAACCTTGAGGCCGATCAGCGAGGCCATGAGCAGGCTCTGGTTGCCGAGAATGCCGAACCGTCCGGTGAGGTTGGCGGCGAGGGGCAGCAGGTCGATTTTCTCCTGCTTGGCGATCTCGGCCAGGGGGCTCTTTTCGCGTTCGGTGGTGATCACGAACTGGGCGGTGAGCGCGGTCTTTCCGACCTTTTTCTTAAACAGGTCCGCCAGCCACATGAATGCGGCGAGGGTATCGACCGAGGTGCCGCTGCGGCAGATGATCTGAACCAGGGTCTTCTTGGGATCGATGACGTCGAACAGCTCGGTGACCGCCTTGGGGTCCGGGTTCTCGAGAAAGAAAACGCGCGGGCCCTTGTTTCGGGCCTTGGGATCGAGCAGGTTGTATTGGCTATGGGCCACGGCGCGGAACAACGACTTGGGGGCCAGGATGCTGCCGCCGATGCCGACGAGGAGGAGGTTCTCCCACGCGCCGGTGTGCTTTTTGACCAGGGCCTTCAGCTCGCTCTGGTCCTGGTAGGGCAGGTCGAAAAAGCCGCTTTCGCCGTTGGCGCGCACCTCATCGATATTCTCGTGGTGCTTGGGGAATTTGGCGACCAGGGTGTCGACTTCGGACTTGGTCAGGCCGTGGGTGGCGCCAATGGCCTCGGCCAGGCAGTTGGTGAAATCGAGGGTCAAGCTCATGGTCGGAATCCTCGTAAAGTTACATCCATCGGCACAGACAGGCTTTGCGCGTTGGGCGCGGGGCCTGGACGGGCGGCCCGCGGAAGCATAGGGCGCACGCAAGCGTTTTTCAAGGTAAGGAGTCGCTTGAGGCTTGATCGAACTATTTATGGTAAGTTGTTTATCCTGCTATCGTCGCCCCTGCCCACCTGAGGTCCCATGTCTGAGATCCGCCCATTTGCCGAATCCGGCACCCCGACCCAATGGGTGCGCCCCCGCCCGTTTCAGGTACGGCATGTGGATCTGGTGGTGACCATTGATCTTGATCGCGAACGGGTGGAGGGGGTGGTCGAGCACACGGTGCAGTGGCTGGCCCATGGCGGACGCCGGGACCTCATTGAACTCGACCAGGAGGGATTGCAGATCGGCGCCGTCACCGTCGATGGCCAGGCCGCCATCGCCACCAGCGGGCCGGGCCGACTGGCAATCGGAGTCGGAGCCGGTGGCGACGAGCGTCGCGTGGGCATCGCCTTCGTCGCCACCCGACCGGCCAAGGGGCTGTTCTTCACCCCGGCGGATGCCGCCGCGGGCCACGTGGCCATGGCCTGGACCCAAGGCGCGATGGAGGACCACCATCACTGGTTCCCGTGTTGGGACAGCCCCAACAACCTCGCCACCTACCGCATCAGCATCCGACATCGTGCAGCCCTGGTGGCGGTGGCCAATGGCGACCCCTTGGGGCGCACCGACCACGGCAATGGCTGGGCGACCACGGTGTTCGTGCAGGATCGGCCCCACGTCCTCTATCTGCTCAATGTGGTGGTCGGCGATCTGGTGCCGGTGAATGACAACGGCGGCCCGGTCCCGGTGACCCACTGGCTGCCGCGTGGCCACGAGGCCAAGGCCGGGGCCATGTTCCGCGCCACCGCTTTCGCCTTGCGCTGGCTCGCAGCGGCGACCAGCGCGCCCTATCCGTGGACGCGCTACGGCCATGTGGTGGTGCACCGCTTCCTGTGGGGCGGCATGGAGAACACCACCTTGACCACGATCAGCGACCGTGTGCTGATGAGTGCTGCGGACCAGGAACGCGACGAGGTGGATGCCGACGCCTTGGTGATCCACGAGTTGGTTCACCAGTGGTACGGCGACCTCCTGACCATGAAGGGCTGGAGCGACATCTGGCTCAACGAATCCTTCGCCACCTGGCTCGAGGCCCGCTGCACCGCCGCGTATCGCGCGGTCCTGTGTGGGGTGGATGCCGGGGAGGAGCGTCAGCGCCTGTTGTGGGCTAATCGCGAGGCCTGGCTGGAGGAGGACGGCGGCCGTTACCGCCGCGCCCTGGTCACCAACCGCTGGGCAGATGCCTACGAGCTGTTCGACCGCGTGGCCTACGAAAAAGGCAGCGTGGTGCTCGAATGCCTCGCCGCCCAACTGGGCGAAGCGCGCATGTCGGCGGCCCTCGCGCTGTACACTGCGCGCCACGCCCACGATCTGGTGGAAACCGCCGATTGGCGTCAGGCCATTGAGGATGCCACGGGCGAGCCGCTCGACTGGTGGTTCGCGCAGTGGGTCGAACGCGCCGGGCATCCTGCCATTACCGTGACCTGGAAGCACGACCCGGCCCGCGGCCGACTCACCGTCGAACTGCGCCAGACCCAGGAGGGGGAACCGTTCCGCCTGCCGCTCACCGTGTGCTGGCCTGGTCGCAGCGAGCGCATCGAGCTGGACGCGGCGCGTGGCGCGTGGTCTTGGTCCCTGGGCACCGCGCCGGCGTGGGTCTGCGTCGATCCCCTTGGCGAGATCCCGGCGGTGTGGAACGAAAGTGACGCTGTCGATCAGCTCCTCGCGCGCCTCGGCTCTTTGGGGTGCGCCGCCACCGGCCGCGCGCGGGCCGCCCGCGCCCTGGGTACGCGGGCCGCGACCCCGGCGGTGATCGCGGCTTTGGCGGAGGCGGCCCGGGCGCGCGCCGCTTTGGTGGCCGAGCAGGCCATCGCGGCACTCGGCGCCCTGCGCGCCGCGCCCGCGGTCACTGCCCTGCGCGAGCTGGCGACGCCCACCGGCGGGATAAGTCCCCGCCTGCGCCGCGCCGTGGCGGCGGCTCTGGGCCGGGCCCGCGGAATCGGCGACGGGGCCGACCTTGCTGCGTTCCTGGTGGCCTGGGCCGATGTCGAGCCTAGTCCGGTGACCGCTGGTGCAGTGCTTGCAGCGCGCGGCGCCATTGAGCATCCCGGTGCCACTGCCGTGCTGCGCGCCCGTTTGGAAAAACCGAGTTGGAATAACCGGCTGCGGATCGGCTGCATCAAAGGTTTGGGTGCCAGCGGCGAGGCTGCGGCACTCGATGACCTGCTTGCCGCCCTGGCCCCGACCCAGCCCGAATCCGTGCGCTGCGCCGCTTGTGCCGCGATCGGCGGTCTGGCCACCCGTCACGCGGTCGCGCGCGAGCGCGTGCGGCGTCGGCTGGAGGACCTGGTCGATGATCCGGCGATGCATGTACGCAGCGCCGCAATCAGTGCCCTGGGCACCCTGGGCGATCCCGCCGCGCGCCCCGTCCTTGCGGCGCGGCACGGCCGCGAGCCCTTCGGCAATGTGCTGCGCGTGTTGCGCGAGACCGAGGCAACCTTGGCCAAAGCCGGAGATCAGATGGCCGTCACTGCCGCGCTCACCCGCCGCATCGACGACCTGGAGAAGGAGCGCGCGACGCTTGCCGCGCGCCTTGAGGCGTTGGAGAAACGCCTGGGCTGACGAGCGGACGTGGGCGACCGCGCTGCCCGTCACCGCGGCGGCAGCGCCAGCGCACCCGACTCTTGACAATATCTGTTTAAACAGGTAATAAGCGGCATGACCGGCCAGCTGCAACGTGAACTCCGTCAGTCACGGCCATTCGCGTCGCGGCGGATCGAGGCGCATCTCAATCTGGTGCGCACCGCTGATACCTTGGCACGCTTGGCGGATGCCATCCTCAAGCCCCACGATCTCTCGGTGACCACCTATAACGTGCTGCGCATTCTGCGCGGCGCCGGGCCCGCGGGCCAGCCGGTGGGCGAGGTCGGCAGCCGCCTGGTCAGCCGTGAGCCGGATGTGACCCGGCTGATCGATCGCCTGGAACGCCGGCGCCTGGTCGAGCGTGGGCGCGATGGCGCCGACCGCCGCGTGGTGCGCGTGACCATCACCGCTGCGGGTCGCGCCCTGGTCGAGCGCATCGACCTCGATCGGCAGCTGCACGACGCCCACGCGCCGCACCTCGGCACGCTCTCGGCCGCCGAGCTCGACACCCTCATCACCCTGTGCGAACGCATCCGCGGCGCACCTTCCCCTGGATAATCCCATGCTTCGTTCCCTCGCTCTCGCTTCCCTCCTCGCTTGTGGCGCCAGCGCCGTGCAGGCCGCAGACACCTATGCCATCGATCCGGTCCACGCCTTTGCCACGTTCAAGGTCGGGCACCTCGGGGTCTCGAACTCGTGGGGGCGCTTTAACAAAATCGACGGCACAATCACCTGGGACGCGGACCTCGCCAAGTCGGCGATCACGGTCAACGTCCTCATCGATTCCGTCGACACCGACAACGACAAGCGCGACCAGCACCTGAAAAGCCCGGACTACTTCAACGCCAAGCAGTTCCCCACCGCGACCTTCACCTCGACCTCGTGGAAGGCCGCTGGCGACAAGGCCTATGAGGTCACCGGCAACTTCACCCTGTGTGGCGTGACCAAGCCGCTGACCGTGCCGGTGGTCCTGGTGGGCCAGGGCGACACGCCAATGCAGGATACCCGTGTGGGTTTTGACGCGGTGATCGCGTTCAAGCGCTCGGACTTCGGCATGAATCAGAAGCTCGCCTTCGTCGGCGACGACGTGACCCTGTACGTCTCGATCGAAGGCATCAAGAAGTGATCAGCGGGGCAGAGGTCCTTGCCGGCGTGCTGGTTCCCGCGGGTGCCGCTGTGGTGCTCGGTCTGGGGGCGCGGCTACTGCCGGCGAGGCCTTCTGCCGCTTGGGCTGGGGCGGCGCTGCTGCTGGCCGCCGGGGCAGGTCACGCGGCCATGGCATTCACCGCGGGCCAATCCCTGAACCCGGCCCGGAACGGGTTCCAGGGCATCTTCTGGGCCCAGGCCATGGCGGCGCTGGTGTTGCTGGTGCCCGCCGGGCTGTGGCTGCGCGCCGGGCTGGTCGCCGTCGCCACCGGCTTGGGCTGGTGGCTGGCCATGGCGCCGCTGATCCCCCATAGCCTGCCGCTCTCTACGGCATTGCCGCTCGCGGCGATCCTGGTGCTCGGTACGGTTGGTGTCGGCGCCGCTCTGGAGGCCCTCGGTCGTCGCCAGGGCTGTTCCTGTGGGCTGTCCGGCCCATTGCTGTCGCTCGTCTGTGCCGCCGCCACCATCACCGCCGCCGGTTCGGTCGTGCTGGGTCAGTACGCCGGGGTCGCGGCGGCGGCGGCGGGCGGCTTGCTGATCAGTTGGATTCGCACCGGCCGTGCGGCCCCGGGCGTGGGTTGGGCCACCGCGATCCTGCTCGGCCTGCATGCTGGGGCGAACCTCCTGTACAGCGACCTCACCCGACCCGCGGCGGTGTTGATCGTGCTCGCCCCTCTGGCGGCGTGGCTGGCGCAACTATCTGTCCTGCGCCGTCATCCCAAGGTCCAGGTGGTGTTGCGATTGGCCCTGGTGGCCGCCGTCGCTGGTGGGGCCCTTGCCTATACCGTGCTGGCAGGTCAACCCGCTGCGCTGGCCAGCGACCCGGGGGGCTTCGCCTACTGACCGCGCGGATGCGCTCGACGATAGACCTCGCGCAGGACCTCGATCGAGATGTGGGTGTAGACCTGGGTGGTGTTCAGGCTCGCGTGGCCAAGCAGCTCCTGCACCGCGCGGATGTCGGCCCCGGCATTGAGCAGGTGGGTGGCAAAACTGTGGCGCAGAGTGTGGGGACTGGTGCATCCGGCGAGGCCGGCGACCGCGATGTGGCGCTTGAGCAGGCGGCGCACCTCGCGCTGGTCGAGCCGGGCCCCGCGCGTGCCGATGAATGTGCCGCGCTCCGTCGGACCGCGCCCATGGGCGGCATCGCGTGCGCGCAACCAGGTCTCCAGCGCGCGCAGCGCGGGCAGGCCGAGGGGCGCGAGGCGCTCTTTGCGGCCCTTGCCACGCAACCGCGCCACCTGGCCGATGCGATCGTAGTCCGGGTCATCGCTGCCCACCAGCTCGCCGACGCGCATCCCGGTGCTGTAGAGGACCTCCAGGATCGCGCGGTCGCGCACCGCCGCCAGGTCATCGCCCATCGGCGCGGCAAGCAACGCCTCGACCTGGGCGGTTTCGAGCCAGTGAGGCAGCTTGCGTTGCGGTCGGGGGGCACGCAGCAGCGCGGCGGGATTGGCCGCAACCCGGTCGGTCATGGCCAGGAACCGGCCGAACGAGCGCAGGCAGGCCACGGTGCGCGCCACGCTGGCGCGGGCTGCGCCTGAACCGGCACGCTCGACGATCCAGCCGCGCAGGAGAGTCGGTTCGAGGGCGATCACCGGCTGATCGGCGGTTGCCCCGAGCCAGGTGAGGAGGCGCTCAAGTTCGCCAGCATAGGCGCGGCTGGTGTGTTCGCTGGCGTTGCGGCCGTCGTGCAGGTGGGCGAGGAAGGCGGCCGCGGCGCTGGCGACACTGTCGGGTCGCCCCGCCTCACGCGGAACCGCTTGGCGGCTGGTCACTGCGCCGAAACAGTGTTCAGCGCCCCGCAGGTGAGGCACGGGAGGACGTACGGAGTGGTCTTTCGCGCCGCCTGGAAGACCGCGGCGCACGTGGCGCAGGTGACGGTAACCACGGC
>JBILDK010000109.1:0-7711 GCA_044352625.1 Planctomycetota bacterium | reverse complement strand
GTTTCGGCAGGCCATAGGAAGCGGCACCCAGACGTGGCGGTTAGCCTACGCGCGCAAGCACCGTGCTGCGCTGATGGACAGGTCTCCATGACGGAATCCAATGGGGGATTGCACGGCAGTCGTGGAGATGGCATGTGGCGCGGCCACAATAATTGCGACATGTGCAATCGTATGGATGTCTAGGATCACTCGTAGGAATACTATCATGATCAGCTCCCGTCTTGTTCTTTCCATCCTTGCCAGTGCCACGTTCAGCACCGCGGTTTGTGCAATGGAATATGCCGTAGTCACTGCCGAACCCCAGAAGACCGGGTGGCCGCTGAGCGCGGAGAGCGAGGCCTACGTCCTCAAGGCGGAACATGAACGCCGTCCAGGCTCCGAAAAGAACCAATACACACCGGCGCTGTGGCCCGTGGTGCCGTCAGCAGGATTTTGGGGTGGTCGTGCATGGCTCGATCATCACGCCGGTCTGGTGAAAATGGTGCAGGCCAACCAGGGGCCAACCGATGTGCTGCTGGTCGGGGACAGTATTACGATCCAGTGGGGTGATTCCTGGCAGCGCCACTTCCCGACGCGGAAGGCGATCAACATCGGCATCGGCGGCGACAAGACCCAGAATGTCCTGTGGCGGCTGGATCACGGTGGCGTCGACGGCCTGGAGCCGCGGGTGATCATGCTGATGATCGGCAACAACAACATGTTCTTCACCCCCGAGACCGGTACCGAGGCCGCTGCCCTCGGCATCAAGGCCTGCGTCACCAATCTGCGCGAGAAATTCCCCACTGCGCCTCTGATTGTGACCAAGGTCCTGCCTTCGGCCGCGCCGGGTGTGCCGTTTTACGAAGACACCAAAAAGACCAACGCTGCGGTTGATGCGCTCAACCTGAGCGCTGATCCCCAGGTTCAGGTGCTCGACCTGTGGCAGGATTTCGTCAATTCAGACGGCACGATCAAACCTGAGCTGTACACGGCCGATAAAATCCACCTGTCTCCGCAGGGCTATGCCGTGTGGGCGGCCAAGCTGCAACCGCTGATCGAGCCACTGCTGAGCAAACAGCCGTGACAGGCGGCCCATCCTGGAGGCACTTGGTCGCAGGCATGCTGCTCTGTGCTACTTGCGCAAACGCGGTGGAATACGCCTACGAGCCATATCGGAACGGGCGGATGGATCCGCAGATTTCCGGATGGCCGCTAACTCCGGCCGCCGAAGCCTACGTCGTGATCCCAGAATATAGCCGCAAGCCAGGTCATGAATCCAACCAGCACCTGCCGGCCATGTGGCCGGTCACGCCGACGGCCGGTTATTGGGGCGCTGCAGACAAACCTGGCAACCGTTCCTACCTGGACCTGCACGCCAGGATCGTCGCCCAACTCGACGCCCACGCCGGGGCGATCGACATCATGCTCCTGGGCGACAGCATCACCCAGCATTGGGGTGGCAGCACGGCTGACAGCGGGCCGTTTCGGCCCGCCTGGCAGGAGCGGTTTGCGGCCTATCGCACGGTGAACGCCGGCATCGCTGGCGACCGGGTCGAGAACGTGCTGTGGCGATTGGAGCACGGCGTCCTGTCGACGGCCCGGCCTGCGGTCATTGTGTTGCTGATTGGCGTCAACAATACCCCGCTGGTGGCCCAGGGCGTCCCTACCGCGGCAATTGCCGAAGGCATCAGGCTCTGCATCGCCAATATCAGGGAACAATCACCCGCCTCCCACGTAATCGCGGTGCGGATCCTGCCCTTCGGATCCCCTGACGAGGAAAACCCAGGGCATGCAGCAGCGATCAACCAGGCGGTCGATGCCCTACAGCTCGAAAACGATCCACTGGTGCATCGGCTGGACGTCGGACCGGACATGCGCGCAGTGGACGGGACAGTGAAACCAGGGATGCTCGCCGAAGACCGTCTGCATGTGGCTGAACAGGGCTATGAAACATATGGCAACCAACTCAAGGTGTTGATCGACTCAATTCTTGGATCCGCCCCAACGCGCTGATGCGTGAGGGGTGGTGTTGATCGCCAACGCCCAGGCGTGGCAGCTTCGATTATCTGGAATGTGACTGCCCCGGTCCTTTATTGGCGAACGATCGACTGCCAGCGGTCATGCCCCAAGTGGGGTGCCTCCTCTTGCAATGTGTCGGTTCGACGTTCATAATTCCCGTTATGCGCTCACCTCTGTGCAAGCCACGTTCGATTGGTATCGCATCTGACCCAGGGCCAACACCGGCGTCGGTCGTTAGTTTTTTCCAGAGCCATCAGACGCGCTGGGGCGGTAGGCCAATGGTGTTCATTTTCGACTGGATGCATGAGGCAATGGGTTGTGCCGTCGGTCATGCTGCGCTGCGCGAGGGCCATCGCACCGGCCGATCAGAGCCCAGGGCGACGCCCTGGGTAAACGCAGGGCCAGTCAAAAGCCCTGAATGGTCGACTGAACAGAAGGATGACCCTGAACAACGCAGTTGCCACCCTCGCTCAAGAGGTGGTCAACAGGATGGGGAGGATGGGAATGATGGAAGAAATCCAGCCGATTCTTCTCTTATCGTTCCCATTCTCCCCATCCTGTTCAACCCTCTTCGGATTCTCCCGAAGGGTGAGTGCTGCGGCAGGGAATGGAGCGGGAGAATCCGCCAATCTCTCCAACTCCTGTTGTCCGAATGCGTTTTTCAGGATGACGGCTGTGGACCGCCCCTCCAGGGCTCATCACTGGTGGTGACGATTTCTCAGGGCGTTGCCCTGGGTTATCATTCTGCCTGTCGCAGTTGGTGGTTGGTGGTTGGGTTCTGGTGGTATGGGGCCGCGGAGCTGCAGAGGTGCAATGCTTAACGAACCTAGCGTGTTTCCACCAGCGGGTGAAGATGCTGCCCAGGGCAGACCCACGTTTGTCAATCGCATTCGCCGAGGCTCTGTGCCTCAGCGTGAGCCTTCACGTGCATTATTCGGGTTGAAAGGAGTGGTGAGGCTTCCCTTCTGCACTCTACCCCGAGCCGCATTTTCCCTCATCGAATTGATGGTGGTGGTTGCGATCGTAGGTCTCCTGATCGCCATCCTCATGCCGCTGGCCCGAAATGTCCAACTTGTCGCCAAACAGATGAAATGTCAGAACCAGCAGAGGCAGGTGGGAATGTATGCGCTAACCTACGTCGCTGAGAATGACGGGGTGTTTTTCCATGGGAACAATATCTTCACGTTCTCCAGCGACGATGAATTCAAGCGCCTGGTCCTATGTCCGGACGGTAACCGAAAGTATTCGGCGACCAGCAATCAAACCACCATGGGTTTCAATGGTGCTTTCCTTGGCGGTTGCATCAGCAGTGGAGCGCTAGCCCGTCCGGCAGTCCTTTCGGAAATTCGCAGCCCTGCCTCCACCGTCCTTATTGGCGACAGTTCCGGCACCACGTATCTCGAATACTTCGCTTGTGGGTCGGCCATAAAACCGTGGCATCGTCGGGGATATTACGCCAATGTACTGGCCGTCGATGGTCATGTCGAAGCGTTCTGGACCCGTACCGCCTATGACAATACCGATCTCTACCGCCTGGTCAGCCAAGGTGGACTCGGCGATGCCCTCACCAACGGCCCATTTCGCGGATACACATGGCACGATCGCATGTGAAAACCGGGTGAGCCACCGTGCTCTTCCGGCGCATGCAGTGACGCTTCCTCGGCATGAGCCATAACCATGCAGGCCATCAGCCGGTGGCGAGGGTCTGGGGGAACAGTTTTATGCTCTGGCGGCGGTCGAGACCATCCGTCGGCCCAATCGCGTTCAGTTACGACCGGATGCGTGATGCATTGGGTTGTGTCATCCCCTGCGCACCAAGCCTTAGCTTAACCCTGAAAACCGCATGAGAAGGCTCACGCGGAGGCGCGAAACCGAGGAGAATGCTGTTCAAAAACGGGGCTCTACCCAGCGCGGGCGCCTCACCTGCTGGGTGAAACGTGCAGGTTCGTAAAGCAGGTCAGATCCGCGCCTCCGCGTGAGATCCGACCGCTTTGTTCAGGTTAATGCCATGGTCCTAGGCGGGCTTCGCTGCGGCCTCGGGCGCAGGGGCGGCCTGGCCTTGGCCCTGGCCCAACACCATGCGCTGCGGCTCGAAGGGAATCAGCGGCAGACCGGCGTGCATCGCCAGGTTGTTGACCTGGGCCATGATTTTGCCCGCACCGACCACCAAGAGATTGCCGAAGAAAGGATGGTTGGGTTCGGTCTTGGGATCGAACTTCTCGTCGCTGGTGAACAAGAAGCGCCAACCGCCTTGGGCGAAGGGGGGCGCCTTTTCATCGAGAGTCAGGGCGAACGAGACAATGGCGGTGTGCATCGTGCCGTCAGGGCTTGACGGTAGGAAGTGGAGCTGGCCACCAGCCTTGATCTCAGCCTTCTCGTTTTTGGACTGGGGCTGCTGGAGCATGATGCCGTCAAGAAAATCGCGGCGGATGTCGAACTGCATGGCGGGCTTTCGCGGGAGGGTGACGAGCGAGGGCTGTGGAAATACGTTCCTCCGGCCCCGGGGCAACCCCGGGTTGCCAAGCCGACCGAGGACCCCATCATCCGCACCCTGCCGCCGGTAAGGTTTCCTGGACACCGGCGTCATTGGACCGCAAGCCATTTCAGAGAGATGCGAGGATTCACGCGATGACGGATGCACTTCCTGCCGCCCCACCCAGTGCCACCGCCCCGGCGGTGATCGAAGCGACCGGCTTGACCAAGTTCTATGGCACGTTTACCGCCATTCAGGATGTGACCTTCAGCGTCCCTGCGGCGTCGGTCACGGCCTTCCTTGGGCCCAACGGTGCGGGCAAATCCACGGCGATGAAGATCCTCACCGGCTTCCTGGCCCCCAGTTCCGGCACCGCTCGACTCGCCGGTTTCGACATGGCAACCGAGCGCATCGCCGCCAGCCGGGTGCTCGGCTATCTGCCTGAGAACGGTCCGCTCTATCCCGACATGACACCCGGTACTTTCCTGCGTTACTGCGGTCAGGTTCGGGGCATTCCCGGTGCCAAGCTCAAAGAGGCCCTCGACCGGGTGGCCCACACCTGCCGCATCGAAGAGGTCTGGCACAAGCCGATCCGCAAGCTCTCAAAGGGATTCCGCCAGCGCGTTGGTCTGGCCCAGGCGATCATTCATCAGCCCCAGGTGCTGATTCTCGACGAACCGACGTCGGGCCTCGATCCCAACCAGATCAGTCTGGTGCGCGACCTAGTGAAGGATCTCGCCAAAGGCACCACCATCCTGCTCTCGACCCACATCCTGCAGGAGGTCGAGGCGATGGCCGACCGGGTGGTGATGATCAACGAAGGACGCGTGGTCTTCCAGGGCACGCCGGTCGAGCTCAACGCTGGCAAGGGTCTGGAACAACGCTTTAAGGAACTGACCAAGGGAGTGGTGGCCTGACATGAACACCTGTACTTCGACCTGCGCCGCCAATCGTTCGCCGGCTATCACCATCACCGCGGTGCGCGCGGTGATGGGCCGTCAGCTCGGCAGCCTGCTCGGCAACCCGCTGGGTTACGTCTTCATCCTCGCCTTCGTGCTCGCGTGCGGCACCTCGCTGTTCTTGTTCAATGCTGACAAGTATTTTGCGCGCAACATCGCGGATCTGGCTCCGCTCTATGCGGCGATGCCGTTCTTCCTTATGGTTCTGCTTCCGGCCCTGGCCATGGGTGCATGGGCCTCGGAACGTGACCTCGGTACCGAAGAGCACCTGCTCACCCTGCCGCTCTCGGTGCTCGACGCAGTGCTTGGCAAGTTCCTTGCAGTAGCTGCCTACTTCACGCTCGCCCTGGTGTGCAGCCTGGCCAATGTCGGCGTGCTCATGTGGCTCGGCCAGCCCGATTACGGTTTGGTTGCGGCCAACTACATCGGCTGGTGGCTGGCGGGCCTCGTGCTCGCGAGCGCCAGCATCCTGGCCAGCGCCCTGGTTTCGCTGCCCGCCATCGCCTTCGTCATCGGCGCCCTGTTCAGCGGCCTGGTGGTGTGGGTTGCGGGCCGCGCCGACTGGTTCGATGCCTTTAACCGCGGCGTGGTGCAGCTCGGTTCGGTCGGCGCCGCCCTGGCGCTGATCATCGGCTTTCTCGGTCTGGCCGTGTTCCAGCTCTCTGCGCGCCGTTGGCGTCCGGGTGGTGGCGGACTGGTCGTGGCCCACATCCTGTCGCTGGTCTTCGGTCTGGTATTGCTGGGCAATCTGGCCCGTGTCGCCCATCGCGGCGGCGTCGATCTGGATACCACCCAAGAAGGCCTCAGCTCGATCAGCGCGACGTCCGCTGGGATCCTCACCGCCCTGCCAGGACAGGTGGTGATCACCGCCTTCATCAGCAAGGATCTGCCTGCGGACTTGGAATTGAAGGCCAAGGAGCTGGAGACCCGGCTCAATGCCATCGCCCGCGCCAGCAGCGCGGTCAAGGTCCAGATCCACCGTCCCGCCGACGCCCTCGACAAGGCCGGCGAGATGGCGACCAAGGAGTTCGGCCTGCGCCCGCGCAAGGTCATCGCCGACACCGTCACCGGACGCGAGTTCAACGAGGTGTTCTTAGGCGCAGCGGTGGCCAACGGCAGCCGCACCCAGGTGATTGAGCACTTCGATCCGGGCCTCTCTGTCGAGTACGAGCTGGTGCGCGCCATCCGCAGTGTCTCGGTCGAACAGAAGAAGGTCCTCGGCGTCGCCACCACCGACCTTGAAATCAATGGCAGCGGCTTTGATTACATGAGCGGCCAGATGAGCAAGTCGTGGGAGGTGGTCGAGGAGTGGAAAAAGCAGTACGAGGTCCGCCCGGTGAACCTCGACGCGCCGGTCCCCGCCGAGATCGCGGTGCTGGTGGTGCCCCAGCCTTCGACCCTGACCCAGCCCCAGATCGAGCAACTTCACGACTACATCTGGGCCGGTCGTCCGACCTTCATCCTCGAAGATCCGCTGCCTTATTTCAGCGTCGCCCAGGGTCGTCAGGACCTCATCCCCAGTCAGCCCAAGAAGAGCGCTGGCCAGCAGCCCGGCCAGCCGCCAGCTGAAGACGGCCCCAGGAAGGGCGACATCAGGCCCCTATGGAAAGCCCTCGGACTGGATTTCGACGAGGGCGCCGTGGCGTGGTCAAGCTTCAATCCCAGCGCTGCTTTCCGTGGCCTGATCCCGCCCAACTTCGTGTGGACCAACCGCACCCTCAAGGGCGTGCAGGACGGTGCTGCGACCACCGGCGTGAACAGCTTGCTGCTGCCTTTCCCCGGCGCGATGACCGTTGCCACCGACAAGGCCGCTGGCCTCACTGTCACGCCGCTGGTGACTGCGGTGCCCGGCGTGACCTGGGGCAAGGACATGACCGCTGAGCTGGCGGACCGCGATTTCATGGGTCGCTTCGCGATGAAGGAGCCCAAGCGCCGTTACATCGCCAACACCGCCACTCCGGCGCTGATGGTTGAGATCACCGGCATCATGCCCAGCGCTTGGCCGCGGGCCGCCGCCGAGGCCAAGGCTGAAGAAGGCAAGGAGATCGAGAAGAAGGTCGGGCTGCCCAGTGCCAAGCCGGTGCATGTGATCGTGATCAGCGATATCGATTGCATCAACGACGAGTTCTTCCAGTTCTACCGCAACACCGGCAACCGATTCAAGGAGGACGAGATGAAGTTCCTCCTCGAACTGCGCAATGTGCAGCTCGCGGCCAACGCGGTGGACGCACTGTTCAATGACACTGAGTTCCTCGCCCTGCGCAGCCGCCGTGCCGAACGC
>JBILDK010000108.1:0-7742 GCA_044352625.1 Planctomycetota bacterium | reverse complement strand
CCAGGTGATGGCCCGGGCCCAGTTGTGGCTGCTGGACCGGGACGACCGCCTGCTCGACGGCCTGGCGCGGGAGGTCATGCAATGCCCGCAGCCCTATGCCTGGCCGTTCACCCTCGCCGACGGCGGACCGTGGCTGTACTGGCACCTGGCGGCGGCGCCGCTCAAGGACCGCCTGCCGCGTCCGGCGGTGCAACGGGTCAAGGACTGGCTGTTCAAGCAGGCGGATGTCAGCATCGCCCAGATCGAGCGCATGCCGTACCGCCACAGCTTTGACCGGGACCGGGATTTCTGGATGTCCTGGGGCGCGAGCCTGGCCACCAACGCCAACCGCGCGATCCTCGCCGCCCGCGCATTGGGCGAGCAGCGCGGCGACCTGCGCGCGATCCTGGCCAATGCCGGCAATGCCTTCGGCGCGAATCCCCTGGGGATGAGCTGGACCACCGGCATCGGCGAGGTCTACCCGGCGGTCCTCCAGCACGAGTGGAGCAGCCGCGACGGCCTCGCCGACCCGATGCCGGGGCTGACCGTGTACAGCATCACCGAGGGCACGTTCTTCCGCCTGCGCAAGCAGCTCTGGACCTGCGATGCCACCGACCGTGACGGCAGCGCGCGCACCTTCAGCTTCTGTCCGCCGCCCCAGGTGCCGGTGTGGCGACGCTGGGCCGCCCACAGTTACGAGAACGCCGGGCAGTGCGAATTCACCATCCACGAGACGGTCTCGTCGACCATCCTCACCACCGGTATGCTGATCGCTCCGGGCTGGATGCCGGACGCGGCCCTGCGCCAACGCGAGCCCCGACCCCGGGAACGGCTGTATGGCTACTGGTATGTACCATAAGTCTGGTTTGAACCCCGCGCCTTGCCCTGACTTCGAAACCCTGGTATAAGCGGGCGGAGCCCTGTCCATGCGCGCCTCTGTATGCATTGCTGCCCTGCTTGCGTGTGCCTACACACTGTCTGCGGCTACAGTGACTTATAACTACAATGGCCAGCTCGTCCAAACTGAGCGCAATGGCAACCCCGCCACCCGCGAGGCGGTCGTGTGGTGGTATCGCTTCACCACCACGGCTGCAAACACCCGCGTTCGTTTCGACATCCTGTCGGAAGCCGGCGCCGTCGATCTGAATGGCAACGGCAGTACCCAGGTGTTCGACTCGTACATCCGCTTGTTTAACGCAGCCGGCAGACTGCTCGCATTGAACGGCAATCGCACCGTGGGGGCTGATGCCAATGGCAGCGCCACCAACCGCGACTCATTCCTTGGCTATCGCAATTTTGCCACCCCAGGTACCTATCTGTTGGCGGTGGGCGCGACCTTCACCCGGCCCAATCCTGCGCCGCGCACCACCTCCATGTCGAATATCGATGCCCTACGCGGCTGGCAGCCAGTGCCAACGGGAACCAGCAATGCGGTTTTCGGTGCGCCCTTCCGTCTGGATGTGAGCGTGAACCGTGGCGCCATCGGCGCCGCCTCGTTCAATGCCGCCGTGCCCGAACCCGGCACCCTCGGTCTGCTTGGCCTGGCCGCCGCTGGGGCCGCATGGTGGCGTCGGCGTCGCACCCTGGCCTAAGCCATGTTTCCGCTCCGGGCATTTGTTCTGCTGCTGCTGCTCGGGGCGCATCTCTCCGCCCAGAGCTTCGCCTATGAAGGCGCCTGGAGCCGGGTCGATGCCGATGGCGACGGCCAAGCGAACGAGAACTGGGTGTACCAGTTGTCCTTCACTGCGACCGCCACCACCACCATCACCTTCGACATCCTGGCCAGTGAACGCGGGCGCAACGGCAGCACCGCCACCCGGGATTGGAACGGCGACGGGCGGCTCACCGTGGTCGACAGCTACCTGATGCTGTTCCGGCGTAACAACGGCGGGAACCTGCCCACCAATCCACTCTTCCAGAATGACGACCAGGGCAAACTCAGCGACACCAACGGCTCGGTGGACATCTACGACTCGTTCCTGACCGTCTCGAACCTCGCCGCCGGCAACTACGTCCTGGCCATCGGCCAATTCATCACCACCCAGAACCGGGTGATGAGCAGTCAGGAAGGCAAACAGGGCTGGCAGCCGTGGCAGGTGGACAACGCCACGCCGTGGCGTCTGGACGTGAGTTCCAGCCGCACCCTGACCAATCTGGCGATGAATCCGACCGCCAATTTCATCCCTGCCCCGGAACCACACCTCTGGGCGCTGCTCGCTTTGGCCGTCGGCGGAGCGCTGTGGTGGCGCCGTGCGCTACCGTCGCTCCAACCGCGCCAGCCGCTCGCGTAGCGCGGCTTCGCTGGTGGATAGCGGCCACGGTGTGATGCCCTTGGCCCGCTCCAGGGCCTGACGCAATGCCGCCAGCGCAGGTTCGCGTTCACCCAGGGCCTCACGGGCATTGGCGAGGTGCAGCAGCAGACGCGCATCGCGATTGGTGACATCCGCCACCTCGCTGAGCACCCCCACCACCTGACGATGGCGACCGGCCCGTTCGTGGACCAGGCACACCGTGTCGAGCACACCCGGGGCAGTGGGCAGGGCGGCGCGCGCGCGTTCCGCTGCCGCGAGCACGGCCACCGGATCATGGTGGGGCAGATTGAGCTGGGCCCAGGCCCAGTTGTTGTTGAGCACCGGATCCAACGGCGTCTGAGCGAGTCCTTGAGCGAGCAGCGCGGCAGCCTCATCCCACCGGCCGACCTGTTCCGCGATCACTCCGAGGTCCACCAGGGTGCGCGGCGGCAGGCGATGCCGCGCCACCGCCACCGCCACCGCCGGACGCTCGGGCCGGATCAAGGCCAGGCTGGCCCAGGCCACCGCTACCTCGGGATCCTCCAGATGACCGGCGAGCAGGGTCAGGGCCCCGGCTTCATCGCCGCTGGTGCGCGCGCAGCCGGCGGCCAGCACGGTGCGTGTGCCGGTGGAGACGGTCGCGGGCAGCACGGCGAGCCGCGCCCGGGCGCCGGCCACATCGCCCACCGCCAGGCGCACGCGCACCGTCAGCACCGGATCGGCCGCGTCGCCGAGCTGCTCGACCAGACGAGCTGCTTCGGGGCCCTGGCCAAGCAGCAGATGGACCTCGGCCAGGCGCTGGACGAGATCGCGCCGTCCGGGGTTGGCTGCCACGGCCCCGGAGAGGGCCTGGGCCGCACCCGTGCCATCGCCCTGCTGCAGGAGCAGGTCAGCGCGCAGCCGCGACATGGCAGGATCGCCAGGCTGGGCGTTGAGCACCCGCGCCGCCGCCGCCAGGGCTTCGTCGCGGCGATCAAGCGCCGCCAGGGCGAGGGCGCGCAGGGTCTGGCCACCCAGGGCCTCGGGTTCGGCGGCAAGAGCCGATTCGGCGGCGACCAGGGCTGCCTCGGCTTCGCCGGCGCGCAGCGCGAGCAACGCCAGTCGGCGCTGCGCCGGACCCGGCAACTCGCCTGCCGCCAGGGTCAGCGTGCGCCGCGCCCGCGCCGCATCGCCGGCTTCTGCGGCGAGATCGCCTTCCGCGATGCGCGCCAGCGCGGGCATGGCGGCAGGGTCGGCCGCGGCGAATGCGGCCAGCGCCTCGCCGCGCCGGTCGAGCAGGGTCAGGGCCATGCCGCGCCACGCTGCGACCGTGCCCGGGGCAAGGGTCGAACGATCACAGGCGGCCAGGGCACCGGCGCCATCTCCCGCGAGCAGCGCCGCGCGGATGCCGGCCAGATCAGCGCTGCCCGCAGCCGTGGGATGGTTGCGCCGCAGTTCGCTGCTGAGGGTGGCTGCCAGCGTGCTGTCGCCCCGGCGCAAAGCATAGCCGGTGGCGGCGGCGGCGAGCATCGCGTCGGTGCGTCCGCCGGCGCGCAGCGCTTCTTGCACGGCATCCACCAGCGGGCCAGACGGCTCGCCGGCGGTCAGCTCCGCCAGCGTCAGGAGGCTGCGCCGGGTCGGCCCACGGGTGCGGTGCAAATCCATGATCGCACCTACCGCCTCGCTGCGCCGATCGAGTCCAGCGAGCAAGGCGGCGCGTTCCAGCACCACTCCGGGATGGGTCGCGATCAGGCCGGGAAGGCCCTGATAGGTGGCCTGCGCTGCAGAGCGGTCGCCGCTGGCTGCAAGGGCGCGGGCGCGGACCAGGGTCAGCAGCGGCTGCTCGCCGAGCAGGCGTTCAGCGCGGGCCAAGCGTTCGAGCTGGCGCTCCGGCGGATCGGTGGCCAGGGTGCGATAGACCAGCGCTTCGCCCTCGCCCTCGGCCCCGACCGGCAAGCCGGTGGCCAGGGCCGCGATCTCGGTGCGTCGGCCAAATTCACCCAGGATCACCGCCCCGAGCAGCCGGGCGCCGCGTCGGGCGCGTTGTGCGACCACATCCCCGTCGGCACGCCACAACGCCCCGGCCGCAGCCAGGGCCTCGTCCGCCCGCAGCTCGGTCCACAACTGCACCGCCTCGTCGAGGCGCAGCCGGTCATCCAGCAGGCCGCGTTCCCGCGCGGTGGCGAACAGCGGCAGGATCGGCTCGGCCTGATCCGGACGCTCGATCTGGCTGTTGCCGATCTGCACCACCGCGATCAGCAGATGGAATCCCTCGGCATCCAACTGCCCGGCGGTGCGCGCCGCACTGAGGATGGCGCGGGCCTCGGTGGTGCGCCCGTGACGCAGGCACACCCGGGCCCCGGCCAGGGCATGGGCCGCGGACGGCTGACTGGCGCACAGCGCAGTCCACGCCGCCACTGCCTCTGCCGGCGCGCCAAAATCCGCCAGCAGGTCCGCCTCCAGCCGGGCCCGGGCCGCGGCATCGGGCATGGTGGCGATGAGGGCGCGACCCTCCGCCAGGACCTTGGCGTGGTCCTCCTGCCCGACATCGGCCAGCAGCATGCCGAGCAGCGTGCGGTCCGAAGCTCCCGCCGCCCAGGCGCGTTGCGCGTACAGCCGGGCCTCGGGTTTGCGCCCGTCCTGCCACGCCACCTGGGCCGCTGCCGTCAGGACCTCCTTGGTGGGATGACGCTCAGCCAAGCGGGCGTAGAGCGTGAAAGCGCGCCGCCAGTCCTGGGCCGCTGCCGCCGCATCCGCCGCCTGGGCCAGCCGCGCCGCCTCGCCTTGGGCCGAACGCCGGCCATACCACACCGCGCCTCCCAGGCCGGCGCCGGCGACGATCACGGTGGCAGTGGCGAGCAGGATCCAGCGTCGGCGCATGTTGTGATGATGGCGGGTGCACCGCGCCGGGGCAATCAGGGGCCCGCAGCCAAACCGGGAACAAAGCTCGCCGCAAAATCTGACAGCCCCGCCTCGTTCACGGAATAGAGTCGGATCAGGGCCCAGTCGGTGCGCCGACCGGCGAAGCGACGGCGGGCATCCACGCCGAGCATGCCGTGGAACGTGCCCACCGTCTCGCGGCCATCGCTGAACCAGTACCACAGGGTCACGGTGGCCGCGCCCTTGGCCAAGCGGAGGCTGCTGGCAGGCACGATCCCGGCCGGCGTCACCACCTCAACCGCCTGCTCGGAGGTGATGGTCCAGCCTGCACCGGTCAGGCAGTATTCCGGCGGATGGGCGCGATGGCGATCGCCGCCGGTGGTGGTGAGGATCACCTCGACCGGGACACGCCCCTCATGATGGTAGCGGCGCATCACCACCCGCTCGCGGCCGATGATGGCCTCGGACTGGGCGTCGATGGGCAGGTCCTCGCCCACCCATTCCCCCTGCAGATACGCCGGCGTGAGCCGCAGCGGCGCATCCACCGTGCCGCGATTGGCCAAGGCGAGTTGGCCCGCCAGGCCAACCGCAAGCAGCGCAATCAGCGCCGCCCTGGGAGCGCAGGCTTTAGCCTGCCCGCCTGCAGGCTGAAGCCTGCGCTCCCAGGGACGCCACGCCCCCAGCACCAGCACCGGAAGCGCCAGCGCAATCCTCAGCACCAGACTCGCCTCACGGCCCTCCCAGCCACTCACACGCGTCAGCACGAATCCCACGGTGGGCACCGCGATTCCGGCCAACACCGCTGCCGGCGCAAGGCGCACCAGTACGCGCCAGCCGCCGACGGCGAGCACGATGCCGCTCAGCACCAGAGCCGCCGCCACCACCGCCAGCAGATTGATGCTCAGCACCTGGCCGGCGAAGCTCACCAGCACACCGAGCGCCACCACGGCGAACCCGGCGCGCGGCGCCGGCTCCATCAGCGCCTGGCGCCAGATCCACCAGCCCAGGCCAACGGCGGCGATCAGGAACGCGTACCCGTGATGGTCGAGGGGCGAGGTGCGCCAGCCTGCCACGCACCACAGGGCCGCCGGCGCGAGCAGCAGGGCCGCGAGCAGTGCCAGTCCCAGCCAGCGCGCCGCCGGACCGGCCGCGGTCGGGGCGGTGCCGCGCCGCGCCAGCCCCTCGCAGGCGAGGAACAGCCCGCCCAGGGCCACGGCGAAGGCGCACAGCCCGATGACCTCGTGGAGCACGCCCTCCACCGGCTCCAGCCGGGCATCGCCGATCGCCACCAGGGCCGCCACGCGCACGCCGTTGGCAGCCAGGGCCAACGGCACTGCCAGAGCCGCTGCCGCCAGCCGCCGCCAGCCACCCAGGCCGGGATGCATCAACGCCCAGGCCACGCCCGCCGCGCACAACGTCCTCAGGGTCGATTCGCCACTGCACGCCGGGACCACGTCGAAGCGGAAGCGCTCGGTGCTGAGGATGGTGCCTTCGCGCACCACCGGATAGCCGGCGAGATCGAGGCACCAGCCTGCCAGCACCGAACTGATCTGCCGCAACCACAGACCGATGTGGTCATCCACCAGCTCGAAACCGGCGAAGACCAGGGCAGCGATGATGATCGCCACCCACCAGGACCAGCGGCCACGAGCCGCGATGGGATCACCGGGCGCGGGCATGGCTCACCAGTCCAACGGCATCACCCAGCCGGCGTCGCCCGCGTCCAGGCCAAGCAGCCCGGCGTCATCCTGCGCCAGGCGCAGGCCCTCGCCGACCACCTCCGCCGGCATCGCCGCGAAATGATGGCCGGGACCACACACCAGATGATCGGGCGCGGGCGCGGTGCGCGGCAGGTCGAGGCGCACCAGCCGCCGCGAACGGGTGATCGGGCCGATGTCCGCCACCGCCGCACCATCGTGCGGCCCGGCATCGAAGGGATCCACGGTGCCCAGCCAGGCGAAGCCGGCGCGGCGCAGCAGGGCGCGCACCGGCGTGGTCGCCGGACCCTCGTGGGCGATGAGCGCGCGGGCCGCCTCGGGCAGCAGCTCGGCGAGCAGCTCCTCGTGAGGAAAGAACGCGGCAATGAATTCCTTGTCGGTGCGGCACAACAGGTCGGCGCGGTAGTAGTCGAGCCCAGTGAGCGGCGCGCCCACCGCATCCCAGAATGCATTGCCGCCGTCCTCGCGGCGCGGCGGCAGCAGTTCAGCGATGAGGCGCGAGGCGAAACGCGCGCGATGCCGCGCCACCAGCAGCAGCCGCGCCGCCACCAGCAGCCGGCCCACGCCCCGGCCGCGCGCGGCGGGATGCACGATCAGCCCGCCCAGCTCGCTCCACGGCGCGGTGTCGCTGCCCAGGCGCAAGATCGTGCGGTGCCGCGTCGCCCCGAGCTGGCGGGAGGTCACGTCGGCCTCCTGCACGCGCAGGTAATAATGCGGCTCGGCGGGCGTGCCGTGGGTGGCGAAGAGACTGCCGGTGCCGAGCACGCGGTCGTGGTCCGGACCATCGCCCGGACCATCGGGGCCGGGCTCCACCGCCACCAGGGTATAGGCCGCGCCGACCCCGTCCGACGCGGGGTCCGCCAGGGCGGCGAAGCCAGCCAGGCTGTCGCCGATG
>JBILDK010000107.1:0-7794 GCA_044352625.1 Planctomycetota bacterium | reverse complement strand
CAACGGCCTCCAACTTGCCGCGGGTTGCCTGGTCGACCAGCTGGTCGGACAGGCCTGCGCCGGACTCTACGGCCTCGGCGAAATGCACGATCCCGGCAAGGTCGCAACCACGCTGGCCAGCATCGCCAGGCTCAACCGTCGCGACGGCGGCAACGGCGGATGCAACCCCATGCGCAGTTTCGCCCTCGGTGACGAGCCAGGCCTGCTGATGGCGTACTATCCGGAAGGCCGCCGTCCGGCGGTGCCGTTCCCCTATTTCGCCGAGGTCATGACCGGCTTCGAGTACACGGCCGCCATCGGCCTGGTGCAGTGCGGCCAGGATGAGCTGGCCCTACGCACCGTCGCGGACATCCGTGCCCGCCACGACGGCCGCAGGCGCAACCCCTTCAGCGAGCCGGAATGCGGCCACCACTACGCCCGGGCGATGGCGAGCTGGGGCGTGTTGCTGGCCTGGACCGGCCAGCGCTGGGATGCGCCGACGGCGACCCTGCATCTCGCCGCCCGTAACGGCCGCTTTCCGTGGTGCACCGCCGGGGCCTTCGGCTGGTACCAGCTCGACGCCGCGACATGCGAACTGCACTGTCTGAGCGGGGCCCTGCCCACGCAGGCGTTGTGTATTGGTGGGCGACACATCCCTGCGGCCGAGCTGAGGCCTGGCCGTATGCAGCGAGTCGACAGGCCCTAAATGGGATCAATTGATCCTGCCTGTCGCAGTTGGTGGTTGGTGGTTGGTTTCTGGTGGTTGGGGGACAACACCTTGCGGCGCCGCTTCGGATCACCCAGTCGGTGCTTGGAAACAGGGTCGCAACGCGCTGTGATGCAGTCCCCAACCACCAACCACTAACCAACAACCACGTTTTTCAGGTTGATCGAACACTACCCGGCTTGTCACCTTACATCGTAGAACCCGGACCAATTGCTGGCCAAGTCTGCTCACACCGCAACCCGCGCAGGGGGTGGACTGCGGGCCTTGGTACACATCAAGGAAGTGTGGCCAGGCTGTTAAGATGCATTTGAATCGGGGTGCTTGGGGGCACCTAGCGCCATGGCCTTACAACCAGGCGGCACAGCGATGGTGGACCCAAGAGGGCGTCAATGGTACGTCGAGCGCGCCAGAGGTTACGCAGTGGGTACAACGCGTTCGACTACGGTGAGACCATACCCCGAGAGCGCGCTCAGATGCTGGTCACTGCCGGTGATCAGGCGCATGCTACGTACACCGAGGTGGCGCAGGATCTGCGCGCCGACCCCGTAATCCCGCAGATCCATCGGCAGGTCGGGGGCCTGACCCTGACGGTGATCCCGGCCACCCAGGGCGACGAGATGCTCGGGCAGGCTGCGATTGTCGCGCATGTAGAGAAAAATTCCGCCCTCGCCCGTGAGTTGCCGCAGTCCACCCAATGGCAACCGGCGACCGGGTAGGCCGAACACATCCCCCAACAGGTGTTCCTTCTGCACCCGCACCAGCACCGGGCGGTCACTGCTCTTGCCCGGTCCCAGGTCGGGATGGCTGACCAGCGCGAGATGGTGTTCGCCGGTGAGCGTGTTGCGGTAGAGATAGCCGCGGAAATCACCGGCGGCGGTGGGCACCAGGGCTTCGGCGGCGAGGGCCACCGAGGTCTCTGTCTGTTCGCGCCAAGCGATAAGGTCGGCGATGGTGGCGAGCAGCAAGCCGTGCTCGACACAGTAGCGTTCGAGATCCGGCAGGCGCGCCATTTCGCCGTTGGGCTTCATGATCTCGCAGATCACGGAGGCCGGGCGCAGCCCCGCCAAGCGGCACAAATCAACCGAAGCCTCGCTGTGGCCCGGCCGCACGAGCACGCCGCCATCGCGAGCGCGCAGCGGGAAGACATGGCCCGGCGTGACCAAGTCCTGGGGCCCGGCGGAGGGATCAATGGCCACCTGGATGGTACGCGCGCGGTCAGCGGCGCTGATTCCCGTTGAGACCCCTTCCCTGGCTTCGATCGAGACGGTGAACGCCGTGCCCAGGCGTGAGCGGTTATCGCGCGACATCAGCGGGAGGCCGAGACGGTCCACGGTGGCGCCGTCCATCGCCAGGCAGATCAGACCGCAGCCTTTGGTGGCCATAAATGCCACTGCGGGCGCGTCGGCGTATTCCGCCGCCATCACCAGATCGCCCTCGTTTTCGCGGTGTTCGTCATCGACCAGCACCACCATGCGGCGCTCCTTGAGCGCAGTGAGGACTTCGGGAATGGTTGCGAAAGGCATGGGCAGGATTCAATCGCTGCCCGTGCCCCGTCAATCGGTCAGCATCCGCGGTTGATGGGCAGGGCATTGTCGAGCAGCGTGAATGTGGCGTGGTGCAGGGGCTCTGCCACCGATGGCTTTACCCTCAAAACGCAGTTGGTGGTGGGTGGTGGAGAGGCAATGCCATCTGCCCTGTCCACCGATGACCTCCTGGGGGCAGCTCCATGGCGCTGCTCGAGGCTGTTCCCCACCCAATGCCGTTGACTTTAGGTCTCGAGACACCGGCCTAATTTCACGCAGCCGCACGGATTTATTGTTTTTATAATTTCGTTCGAAGCGCCAGCGTCCGTACTGGGATTTGCAGTGTGCAGTCTCAAAACTCTGGGGTGGTCCAGTCTCAAAACTCTGGGGTGGTCCCTGCGACCGCGTATTCCTTCGCGTATCAGCTTCAATCAATCGCTGATTGTAGGCTTATCGCCGAGGACAAAGCCTAATGATCTTTGTGACATGACCGGGAGTTCTTCGTGGGTACGTTTTGGCTCATCCGAGGTCATACCATGCGTGTCACCGTCCGCGTCATCTCCACTGCACTCGCTGTCGCCTGCGCGATCCCAGGGTGGGCAGCTGAGCCTGCTTCAGGCAAGCCCAACATTGTCGTTATCCTGGCCGATGACCTCGGATATGGCGATCTGGGTTGCTACGGGGCAACGGCCATCAAGACGCCGAACATCGACCGGTTGAGCGGGCAGGGAGTCCGATTTACCGATGCCCATGCCCCGGCTGCGATCTGCCAGCCCAGCCGTTATGGATTGCTGACGGGCCGATATTATTGGCGGCGCACCAGCGGCACCGATCGGATCTATTTTACCGAGGGTGAAGCCACGCTGCCCGGCGTGCTGCGTTCTGCCGGCTACGCCACCGCCTGCATCGGCAAATGGCACCTGGGGCTGGGCGACGGCAGCAAACCGCTGGTGTGGGAGGACGATATTCGGCCCGGTCCGCTGGAGGTGGGCTTCGACCACTTTTTCGGCACCCCGCGTTCCCACAATGAGCCACCCTTTGTCTTCATGGAGGGTCATCGGGTGATCGGGGCCGACGCGCAGGATCCAATGTCGATCATTCCCGCGGCCAAGACCACCTTGGGCTACGGGCATGGCATCAGCATCGGCGGGATCGCCGCCCATCGCGCCCGCCCTGAATCCGAGGTCGACACCACGATCACTGCCCGGGCCGTGGACTGGATCGGCAAGCAGACTCCGACCACACCATTTTTCCTTTATTTGCCATTGGTTGCGCCCCACGTCCCGCTGGCTCCATCGCCCCGGTTCCAAGGTACCAGTCAGGCCGGGGTCTATGGTGACTATGTCCAGGAGTTGGACTGGTGCGTTGGTCAAGTGCTGGACACCTTGGATCAACGTGGTCTGGCCGCGAACACGTTGGTCTTCCTCACCAGCGACAATGGCGCCGCCATCAATCTTACCGCCCAGCGCAAGACGCACCGTTCCAACGGTCAGTTGCTGGGTCAAAAGACAGATGGTTGGGATGGCGGTCATCGGGTGCCTTTCATCGTGCGTCACCCCGGCGTGATCCCGGCGGGCACAACCTCTGATCGGTTGATGAGCCTTGTCGATATCATGGCGACCTCGCTGGCCGCCGCCGGTGTGCCCACCCCGGTCGGGGCGGCGCCCGACAGTCTCGACCAGGGCGCGGTGCTGCGCGATCCGTCAGCCCCAGCGGTACGCACTGAGATGATCCTGCAGAGTATTGGAGGCTTGCTGCTTCGCTCCGGATCCTACGCGTATCTGCCGGGCAAGGGTTCCATGGGCTTTACCGCCCATCCCGTGACACCCTGGGGAAGCTGGACCGAGATGGGGTTCCGCAACAGCGATTTCGATGACCAGGGAAAGCCGCTTGCCGATGCCCCGGCGACGCAACTCTACGACGTGGTCCAGGATCCAGGGCAGCACCAGAACCTGGCCGCCACCCAGCCTGATGTCTTGGCCCGCCTAGCCACCCGTTTCGCCGAACTGGTGCCTGCCACGACACATCAGAAGCGATGAGCGATTCAATCAACCAACCCTCACCCGAGTTGCCACATTCCATGATGCATCTCCATTCATACAGCCTCGGTCGCGTGATTCCCGCCCTGGTGTTTGCTGTCGCTGCCCAGGCAGCCGAATCGAGACCCAACGTGGTGCTGATCGTCGCTGACGATCTGGGCTATGCCGACCTGGGATTCAATGGCACCAAGGATGTCGCAACTCCCCACATCGATGCGCTAGCTCGTGAGGGTGTGCACTGTACCAATGCATATGTGACCCATTCTGTCTGCAGCCCGTCCCGTGCCGGGCTGATCACTGGTCGCCACCAGTCGCGTTGGGGCCATGATTCGAATTGGAGCGACTTCGGCCTTCCCCCCAGCGAGACCACCATGGGTGGTCGGATGCAGACTTTGGGCTACACCACGGCGATTGTCGGGAAATGGCATCTTGGCACGGCGATTTATGCCAATCCCAAGGACGATGAGGCGACTTTCGTGCGTGGCTTCGATGAGCTGTTTCTGACCAACCACAACGCTACGTATTTCGAAGAAGATTACCTCGATTCACGCGGTAGCGGCCGGTTCACCAAGCTATCTGACCCGACCGGGTACACCCCCGATGTCTGCGCCGAGCGTGGTGCCGACTTCATCCGGCGCAGTCAGGGGAAGCCCTTCTTCCTCTACCTGCCGCTCAATTCAGTGCATGAGAATTTTTACGCACCTGAGCGTCTCGAAGCGCCGCAGAAATACCTTGATCGCGTGAGCGGCATCGCCGACACCAAACGGCGGCTGATGGCGGCAATGGTGATCGGTCTGGACGAGGCGGTGGGTACCGTCATGCGGACCCTGCGTGACACCGGCGCCGACCGCAACACGCTGGTGGTGTTCACGAATGATAATGGGGGCAGCTTGCACTTGGGCCCTCAGGTTTCGCTCAATACCCCGTTTCGTGGCGGTAAGGGCGATTTCCTCGAAGGTGGGCTGCGGGTTCCGATGGTGATGCATTGGCCCGGGCAGCTCCCGGCAGATACGGTCTACGCAGCCCCAGTGAGCACCCTGGACATGGTGCCGACGGTGGTCGCGGCGGCAGGCGGTACCATCGATCCGGCTTGGCAACTCGACGGTGTCAATCTGCTGCCGCACGTGCGTGGCCAGGCCGCCACCGCACCGCACGAGACCTTGTGCTGGCGGCGCGGTCCGGATGGCGCCATCCGGCAAGGATCCTGGAAACTGCTGATCGGCCCGGGCAAGGACCGGCAGTTATATGATCTGGCCAGTGATCCGGGCGAAACCACCAACCGCGCCGCCCAACACGGCGAGCGTGTCGCCGCCTTGGAATCCGCCTGGAACACCTGGGAGGCCACCATGGGCCGACCCCAGCCCATTGCCCCGCCCAAGGGATTCTCCGCCCCCTGGTTTAAGCAGGCGCATTAAGTGAGGAACACCGCCATGAACAGACCTCTCGCAGGAGCAGCTATATCTCTGGCACTGGCGGCAGGGTTGCCTGCCGTCGATGTCCCACGACCACCTGACAAGCCCAACGTTGTCATCATCGTCACCGACGACTTCGGTTATGCTGATATGGGTTTCACCGGGCTGAAGGAAGTGGCGACTCCCCACTTGGATGCCCTTGCCACAAACGGCGTGCGTTTTTCCCAGGGCTACGCTTCATCGGGGATCTGCAGCCCTGCGCGCGCCGGTCTGATCACTGGCCGGTACCAGCAACGCTGGGGCCATGATGACAATGCGTGCGCGGATCTGGCCCTGACGGAATCGACGATCGGCGACCGGATGAAAAAACTTGGTTATGTCACCGGCATGATCGGCAAATGGCACCTTGGTGACACTCCTGAACTGTTGCCCAACCGGCGCGGTTTTGACGAGGTCTTCCATCCGGCGGGCAATGCGGTGTATTTCGGAGCCAAGATTCTTGATTCCCTGAAAGGCCCCACTGTTCAGCCGTCGGTCGACAAGCGGGCCTACACGACCGAAATGAATTCGGCCCGGGCGGCGGATTTCATAACGCGGCACAAGGGGCAGCCGTTCAGCCTTTATCTAGCCTTCAATAATGTTCATGGCCCGCTTGAGGTTCCTCAGTCCTACATTGATCGGGTGACCACTCCGGTGTCGAACCCGAAGCGCAAGACCATGCTGGGGATGATCCTGGCCCAGGATGACGCGGTCGGCGTGGTGATGAAGACGCTGCGAGAAACAGGCCTGGAGAGCAACACGCTGGTGGTCCTCATCAACGACAACGGCAGCTACGGCTATCTCGTGAAGGAGGGCATTTGCGATCAGACCCCATTCAAGGGCGGTAAATCATCCTTGTGGGATGGCGGCATCCGTGTCGCGTTTGTCATGCAATGGACGGCGCGCTGGCCCAAAGCCGTGGTGTACGATCAGCCGGTGATCGGCCTGGACGTCGTGCCTACGGTCATTGCCGCCGCTGGTGGGGCTATCGACCCCGCCTGGAAGCTAGACGGAGTCAATCTCCTGCCTTACGTGGATGGAACCGCGACAGGTGCCCCCCATGAAGCACTGTTCTGGCGCATGACGGAAAGGAAACAGGCGGTGCGCATGGGCGACTGGAAAATGATGATATCCGATGGCAGGCATGCGCTTTACAATGTCACCAAAGATCCCGGTGAAATGACGGACCTGGCCAGGCAGGAGCCGGCGCGACTGGCCGACATGCGCGCTCGCTATGACCGATGGGCGGCCGATCTGCCGCCGGCACGCACCGAAGAGACCGTGAAGGCTCCCACGACATCACCCAGGAATGAGGAATGACGGCCATGCACCGGGTACGTTCCATCGCCATAGCTTTCATGACCTCGGTCGGACTGGCGGCAGCCGATGGCCAGCCCAATATCGTTTTCATCCTCGCCGATGACCTCGGTTGGGGTGATCTGAGCTGTCACGGTCATCCTGATTACAAAACACCCAACCTCGACCGTCTGGCCGGCGAGGGCATCGACATCCGTCAATTCACGGTGGCGGCGCCGACCTGCTCGCCCAGCCGGGCGGGAATCATGACCGGGCGATTCCCTGCCCGTTTCGGCATTGTGAACCCATTCCAGATGGATCGGAATGTCGCCATCGATCAGCCTGATTGGCTGGATCCCCATCCCCTGACGCTGCCGCGCCTCCTGCAGGGTCAGGGCTTCACCACCGCCATCTGCGGAAAATGGCACTTGGTCGAAGAGCGCGACAAAGTCATGGTTGATGCGCCCACCCCGGCTGCCTACGGCTATCAAACGTGGGAATTAATGCGCGGGCCGTGGCCCGCGAAGATCCAACCCAGGCAATCGTTTGAGGCAGGTGTGGCCTTTCTGAAGCAGGCGGCGAAAGAGCCGTTCTTCCTCCAGATCACCACCCACGAACCGCATGTGCCCTACATCGCCTCGCCGGAAGCGATGGCTGCCAACGCCCATATTGATGAACGTTCGCGACAATACGCAGCCTCGGTCACCGACCTCGACAACGGTGTCGGCACGATCGTCGCCACCTTGCGCGCCTTGAATCTGGACGGCAACACGATCGTG
>JBILDK010000106.1:0-7841 GCA_044352625.1 Planctomycetota bacterium | reverse complement strand
CCATCCTGCCCGTGCGCCTGGCGCCGCCGCAGCCTGCGGACGACCACGAATGAGGCTGTGGGCCGGGCTTGCTGCGGCCCTCGCCGCCGGCCTAGGTGCCGCCGAGGGCGTGGTGGTCACCGCCACCCCAGCCCCAGCGGAGCTGTGGGCCGCGTTTCCGGCGCGCATCGACAACCGCGCCCAGCTTGGCCATGCCCCGCCTCTCAACTGGATGAACGTGGCCTGGGTCGCCGATGACGGGGACCGCGTCGTTCCGGGGGATCCGCTCATCCACCTCGATACGAAGTGGAACTTAAAATGGCTCGAAGAAGATGAACGCATTGGCCGTCAGAAGGCGGCCGAGTGGGAACGTTCGCGGCTCGACAGCGCCGACCGTCTCGCGGACCTCGAGCGCCGGCGTTTGGAACTTGCCGAGCAGCTTCCCGCCCTCGCCGCCGCTCTGGCCGAGTCCGCCTACCGCGATGAGGCGCGCCTCGCCCAGGCCCGATTGCGCCGTGAGCGCACCGCCGATGACGCCCAGCGTCTCGCCGAACGGGCGACGGCGGCGGAGGCCCTCGCGACGGCCGGCCGGCTGCCCGCTGCCGACGCAGCCTCTGCTCGCAGTGCGGCCACCGCTGCTGCCATCGCCGCCCAGGCCGCGCAGCACCACCTGGAGCTGGAAGAGGATCCCGAGCCGGGGATCAGCGAGGTCCAGGCCCAGCTGCGCCTGGAGCGCCTGCAAGCGGCGATCGGCAACGAGCTGCATGGCCTTGGCCGCGAAGCCGCCGCGAGCCGTCAGCGTGAAGAGGCCACCTTGCTGCTTGAAGCCGAGAACCATATCAACCATCAAGCCGGGTTGGCGCGGCTGCGCTCTGCGATCGCCGATCCGGTGGTGCGTGCAACCCGCGCCGGCTCGGTGCGACGGCGCCACGCCCAGATCACGCCTGGGGCCAAGTTGCCGGCCACCGCGGCGGTGTTCGTGTGCGGCACCGGGGAGCAGGTCGCCGATTTCGGCCTACCCGAGGAGCTGCGCGGCTTGGTCCGGCCGTGGTCGGAGCAAGATCCGGAGGCGGGCCGCGCCGAGGTCGAGGTGCTTGGTCCGGCCGGTCCGTACCGCATCCCCGGCCGAGTGCTGTCGATCGGCGCCGCGCCCGAGTCGCGCCCAGACGGTCACCGCGCCTTCCCCGCCCTGGTCGGCCTCGGTCCTGCCGGCGATACGGTGCGCCTGGGCATGCCAGCGACCGTGCACCTCGCGGTGAACGCACCCCCGGGCAGCCTCACGGCGCCAGCGTTCTGCCTCGGCTGGGCCGGCCGGCCGATGATGCTCGGTCCTGACGGAGCGCTGCCGGTCGAGGCGGTCCCGGTCGGGGCCAGCGCGTTGATCCTTTCCGGACTCGCCGCCGGGCAGGCGTTGCGACCCTGGGATCCCGCCGCCCTCGGTCAGGCCCCCAGGCGCCGGCTCAGCGGGGTGTTGGAAGCCTGGGAGCGGCTGCCGGTACGCCTGCGCACCACCCAATGGGACGTGGTCGAGATCGCCCCCGACGGCAGCCTGGTCGAAGCCGGTGCAGTGGTCGCGCGCCTGGTCCGCAATGTGTGGTGGATCGATGTGTGGAATACTCGCCGCAGCCTGGTGACCGGCCGCGCCCGCGCCGCCGCGCGCCGCGACCAGGCGCGGGCCGAGGCGGTGATCAGCCTGACCAAGGCCGAGGTCGAGCGCCGCCAGACCACCATCGACACGATGCTGGCACGCATTGATCTGCTGGTGACCGTCGCCCCACCCCTGGCCGAGGACGTGGCCGCCGCCGAGGGCGCGGCGCTCGAAGCCGCCGCCCAGGCCCGGCGTGCCGCCGCTGCCGTGCCGCGCCCCGAGGAGGACCGCCCCGACCTGTCCGCTGGCGCGCGCACCGCCCTCGCCGCCACTGCCGCCAAGGCCGTCCTCGCCGCCGAGCGCGCCGCCCTTGCCGCCGTGAAGGTGCGGCGCAATGCCGGCCTGGTCGCGGTGCTTGGTGCACGCGAACGCGAACGCAGCGCGCGCGAGCGCGGTGAGCGCGCCGCCGGGACATGGCTGCTGGCGCGCACCGTCTACCTGCGCCAGCTCGCAGGTGCCGCGCGCACCTTCCGCCACACGCTGCGCGAAACCCGGCGCAACCGCGAGCAGCTGGAGGGCGAGTTGCTGCGCGCCCCCGCCACGGGCCGCATCCACCACCGTCCTGGCAGGCCGTATCGCGCGGGCGACAGCATCGATACGCTGGAGCCGCTCTATGTTCCCGACGGCCCGGCTCGCCGGCTCGCCTTTTCCATCCCGGCCAGCTCGGTCCCACGCTTTCCCACCGGCGCCACCGTGCCGGTGATCATCCCCGGCCTGGGAGCCGAAGGTCGCTCCGCCACGGTGATCGCCTGCGGCACGCGCTACGGCACCCCCGACGCCGCCAGCGACGCCGCCACCGGCGCCCAGGTTGCCGACCTGCTCTTGCGCCTCGACCTCGATCCGGCCGATGCCGACCGCGCCGGCCCCGGCATGACCGCGTATGTCGATTTGTAGCCGTATTCCCGGGAGCGCAGGCTTCAGCCTGCAGAGTCGAGGCAGGCTGAAGCTTGCGCTCCCAGGGGCGCTCCTGCTGGTCAGCTCCGCCCTCGCCGCCGCCGAGCCCTGGGTGGTGCCAGCCACGCCCGAGCCGGTGGAGATCAGTGGTAGCGGATTCATCGAAGCGGATCCGGAGCACCTCCAGGCCATCACCTGTGACGCGGTGGGATCGCGCATCCGTTGGCTGGGCAGCGACGGGCAACTGGTCTCTCCAGGGGATGTGCTGGTCGAGCTAGATACCAGTCGGATCAGTGAACGGGTGGCCGAACGACGCTTGCAGAGCGCCGAAGGCGACGCGCAGTTCGCGCTCGACAGCCTGCAACAGGCAGCGGATGTGCGCAGCTTGGAGGACGAGCGCGGGGACCTGCGCGTGCGTCTGATCGCGGTGCGCGCGCGACTCGCCGCCCTGGGGTCCGACGACGCAACCCTCTCCGCCCTCGCCCAGGCCACCGCTGATGAGGCGGCGGCGGCGGCCCAGGCCGCCCGGCGCCAGGCCACGTCGACCGCCCAGCTCGCCGCGCTCGGTGATGTCGCCGAGGAGGACGCTCGCGCCGCCACGCGTCAGGCTGAGCGCGCCAGCGCCAGCGCCAGCCGCAGCGCGCTCGCAGCCCGCGCCGCAGCGACCGTGGATCGCGGCCCCGACCGCGAACGCCTGCTGATCGAGGAGCACGACGTGGTCGCCCGACTGGCTCTCGCCCCCGATGGCACGGAGGATCCCAAGCGCGGCATCGGCGGACGTCTTGCCGCCGCCCTCGGACGCAGCGAGAGCCAGCGGAAAAATGGAGCCGCCGAGCGCGATGCGCGGCGCCGCGAATTGCACGAAGCCGAACGCGACGAACGCGACCGGACTCCGGTGGCGTGGATCGAGGTGATGCGCGACGGCGCAGTGGCGGCCCGCTACGACCAGGTAGCTGTGGGCCAGACCCCGGCTGACGGCTGGGTCGCCGATGATGGGGCTGCCTTCGACCCGGGTCGCGGTTTCGGCTGGGACGTGGCCCAGACCACCGTTCCGGGAGCCAGCGCAGGCGGCGCCGCGCCCGGGGCGGTGCTGGTGGCGGGGCGCGCGACCTGGAGCGCGCAGCTCGCCGACGGACCCTGCACCGTGCGCCTGGGTATCGGCGAGGCGCAGGACTGGACCGGGGCCCTGGTGCGCTTTCCCGACGGCAGTGCCTGGACCAGCAATCGACTCGTTGCAGGGATCCAGGTGGTCGAGCGCGCGGTGCAGGTGCAGGGGGGTCGCTTGGTGTTGGAGTTCGGCGACGGCCTGGTCAAGGCGCTGCGCGCGGAAAGCGCGGCGATGGTCCTGCTCATACCCACCATGCCGTTAGGCAATCGCATCGACAACAAAACCCAGCCGGTGGTGTGGACCATCGATCCGGCGCGCATGCGGCTGAATGTGCGCCTTACCCAGGATCTTGCCGCGTTGGTCGCCCTCCCCGGTGATCAGCCGCCGCCGCGCGATCCGGCGGGCCGCACGCGCCACGCTATGCGCGTCAGCGCGCTGGATTTCGCCGCCAGTGATGGCGGCCGCGGCCGCGCCACCGTGGCCCGGGTGGTGGACAAGCCAGTGGATGCGCGGCGCACCGCCTGGGGCTGGGCCGAGAGTGATGCCGACGACCTGCGCGGTCTGGTGTGGCGAGAGGTCCACCTGACGCCCGGGTCGGGCGCCGGACTGCGTCCACGTACCGACGTGGAGGTCACCGCCACCGCCACCGCCACCACCGGCACCACCGTCCTGCCCGCGCACCTGGTCAGTCCACGGCCGGACGGCTTCCTGGTGCAGGAGGCCGGCCAAGCCCCGCGTCGCGTCCCCGCGCTCCGCGCCGGAAGCCGCTGGATCGTGCTCTCGGGCGTCGTCGCCGGGGCGCGCCTGGTACCGCCGGTGGGCGCGGCGACGGTGGACCCGCTCAAGGGGCCCTTCTCCGGCGAGGTCATCGCCGGCACCAGCACGCCGGTGGTGCTCAGTCGCGCCTGGGGCCGCATCAAAACCCTGGTGGCGGACGGCAGCGATGTGGCGGCCGGCGCGGTCATCGCCACACTCTACAATCCGGGTCTGGAGCAGAACCGCGAGCGACTGGTGCGCGAGAAGGCCCGCGCCCGTCAGGATGCCCGCATCAGTGCCGAGAACAGCCGAACGCACGTCATCAACACCGCCGACGCCAGGCGCCAGCGGCTGGATGCGGCGCGCCGCGCCCGGCTCGATCTCGACGCGGCGCGGCGCGGCGATCCGGTGGCTGCGGCCATGGCCGCGGCGGAGGCGCAGGCGGCGCAGGCCGAGGCGGCCTGGACCGTGGGCTTGGCCGGACGCCTCGGCAGCCTGTCCAGTCCCGAGCCGGGCCGGCTCGCCAGCGTCCAGGCGGAATCGGCCCTGAGAGCCGTGACTGCAGAGCGAGGGGTCCTTGAGGCCGCCCGCTCCAGCCGCGCAGTGGATCTTGTCGGACTGCTCGGGGCCGAGGCTACGTGGTCCGCCGCCGCCCGCGCCTTGGACCTCGGTGACGGCGATGATCGCCTCGCTCGCGACGACACCCAACGCAACCGCCTCCAGGCCCGGCTGCGCCTGCGCGAGTCCTTGCGCGGAAGCTGGTTTGAGCGCGAGTTCGAGGCCATCAGGCAAGTCCGCGCCCCGGTCGCCGGCAGGGTGTGGCTCAAGAACGGTTGGGACGAGGGTCGTGGGCGTTGGGGCCGGTTGGTGGTCGACGCGACCGTGTGGCAGGGCGTGGACCTGGCCGAGATCGTCGATCCGCTGCGGCCGGCCTTTCGCGCCGAATTGCCCGAGGAGGTCTATCCGCGTCTGAGCGAAGGATCGACGGTGCGCCTCGCCTTCCCCCACCTGGGCGGGCTGACGCTGGCGGGTCTAGTCACGCAACGCTCACCGCTGCTCGGCATCAGTCGCGACGACCGCAGCGGCGATGAGGTCCGTGTCGGTGCGGTTCGCCGGGTGTTCACCGCGACCATCACCTTCCAGGTCCCCGACGGCCTGGGCGACGCCTTCGACCCCGGCCAGACCGGCACCGTGGAGTTGGAATGACCGTGCAGCGCAGGATCCTGGTTTGTTCACTCGTCGCCCTGGTTGCGGGTGGCGCGACCATCAGCGGCGTGTGGCTGCATCGCGGTGGCGGCGGCGCGGTGCGCGAGGTGGTCACGGTGGTGCGCGGCGACCTGCCCGAGATCCTGACCGAGGCCGGCACGGTGGCAGTGCGCGAGCCGGTGCGGGTGCCGACGCACCTCGACGGCCGCATCCAGTGGCTGGCCCAGGACGCGACCTGGATCGAGGCCGGCGAGCGCGTGGCGGTGATCAGCGCCGACGACGAGATCAAGCGCGCCGGCGAGGACCGCAACCAACTCTCTGATGCCGAGCAGGAGCTGGCCATTGCCCAGCTGCGCCGCGTTCAAACCGTCGCCGGCGAAGACGAGAAGCTGCGCGCCGCCCTGGCCCAGGCCGAGCTCGAACGGCTGCGCTTCCGCATCTTGACGTCCCCCGCCAAAGGCGGCGACGAACTGGTGCGGCTCGATGCCGCGCTGCGCCCGCACGAGGTCGAGGTGGCCGTCGCCCGCGCCGAGTGGGAGACCGCCGACCGGGCGTGGCGCGTCGCCGACGTGGCCTGTTCCGATGCTGCGGGCGAGCTCCTCGACCGCCGCGAGGCCATTGCCGAGCTCGACACCCGCATCCGCGAGAAGGAGGCCGACCTCGAAACCGTACGCGATGCGAATCCCACCGCCGAGCCGGCCCCAGGCTCGGATCCCAAGGCTCCCGATGCGGACGCTCTCGTCACCGAGCTCGCGCAGCTGCGCAACGATCTGGGCAGCGCCCGGGCGGACATCGAGCCGGCGCGCCGCGCGCTCGATGTCCGCCTCGCCGACCGTGAGGCTCTGCTCCCGGCGCGCTCTGCGTCCGCTGCCCGCCTGGCCGTGATCGAGGCGGCGATGCGCGACCTGCTGGTGCTGGTCGAAATCGAGAAACGGGACATGGAAGGAACCCGTTTGAAGCTCGACCTGCGCGCTGCCGAGATCGACGCAGCCGAAGCCCGCCGCCGCCTGGAGGAGGGTCGCGCTGCTGCCGCCAGCGGATCGCTTGGCGCCAACGCCCTTGCCGACTTGGTGGCCGCCGAGCAGGAGGCCGCCACCACGGTCGCCACCGTGCGCTTGCGCCTGGAGCAGGCCAGCCGGCCACTCACTCCTGAACGTCGCGCCCAGGCTGAGGCCGAGCTTGCCGCCGCCGAGGGCAAGGCCGCTCGCGCGGGCGAGGCCCGCGACCGCGCGGTGGCGATCATCGATGGTCAGATCGCGGTGAACCAGGCCAAGGTCGACCGCCTGCGCGCCCAGCTTGCGCTGCGCGGTTCGCGCTTCGCCGAGGTCATCGAAGCCGAACTGGCCAATCGCGAAGAGCGCCTCGCCGAGCTCGACAGCGCCGCCCGCCCCGCAGCCGAGGCCGAGGTCGAACGACTGCGCGCGGACCTAGAAAAAGCCAAGGCGGAACCGCCCAACGTGATCCGCGCCCCGGTGACGGGACTGCTGCGCGTGGATCGCGGCTGGGGTCGGGCCAAGGGCCCCGGCGACCAAGTGTGGCACGGAGACGGCTTGGTCGACATCTATCCCCCGGGAAACCTGGGTTTGGCGGTGGCGGTCAACCAGGCGGTGGTCGAACGCCTGCGCCCCGGCCAGCAAGTCAGCGCCATGGTGCCGGTGGCCGAAGTGCGCCGCACCGGCACCGTCACCCGCGTTGGGGGCGTGGGTCGCGACCGCAATGAGCTTGAGGGCCGCGACGGCTACGCCGGCGTGATCCGCTTCCCAGTCGAGATCGCCCTCGACCCTGGCACTCCGGCGGAAGATGCGCGCTTGCGTCAGGGCATGAGCGCTCGCCTCGACATCCATCTTGAGACCGTGGCTGGCGCATTGTGGCTGCCCCTGGCCGCCGTCGCCGAAACGGCTTCCGGCGCCAGTGTCCTCCTGCCTGATGGGTCGCGCCGCCCGATCACCGGCCGGGTGGTCGGGGCGGATGCCTTCGTGATCGAGTCCGGCCTGGCCGAAGGTGAGCGCGTACTGATTGAACGGAGACGGACGGATGACTGAAGAATTGCCCCAGTCCGGTCGTCCGGTCGTCCGGTCGTCCGGTCGTGATGAAATGCCCCAGTCCGGTCGTCCGGTCGTCCGGTCGTCCGGTCGTGATGAAATGCCCCAGTCCGGTCGTCCGGTCGTCCGGTCGTCCGGTCGTCTCGATGAACCGAACGCCTCTGATTCGCCAATACCTGACGATGTGGAACCGATGCAGACCACAAAA
>JBILDK010000105.1:0-8021 GCA_044352625.1 Planctomycetota bacterium | reverse complement strand
TGTAGGCGGTGCCAACGTGGGGGTCGCCGGTGGGCGAGGGGGCGATGCGGACGCGGACGGTCATGAGAGGGCTCGGTGCGCGTCGGGCGCGTGGTGCGGTGGGCCTGCGGCCCGGTGCGGTGCGCGTTGAGGCGCGCGGTGCGGGCCGGGCTGCGCCCTCGCGGTGCGGTGCGGACGCTATTTGGCGGGAGTGTCGGGCGCTGGTGCGGGTGCGGGTTCGACTGCCGCTGGTGCGGGTGCTGGCGCGGGTTCGATGGCAACTGGTGCGGGCGCAGGTTCTGCGGGTTTGGGCATGGCCGCCTCGGCAACGAGGCGCTTGAGGTGCCAGTAGCGGGCCTTGGCCACGGTGAGCAGGGCCTCGGCGCCGACATCGCTGCGCGTGATCAGCGGTTCGAGAGCAGCAATAGCGTCGCTCGGCTTGGCCTGGCGCTCGTACACCCGGGCTTGGCCAAGGATGGCGTCGATCTGCAGGGCCGGCTGGCGCGGGCCAGCGAGACGTTCGGCCTCGCTGTAGGCGGCGAGGGCTGCGTCGAGTTGCTCGGCCTGGAGCTCGATCGCAGCTTGGCTCAGGCGCACGGTGGCGGGCAGCGCAGCGTCCTCGACCAGCTTGACCGCATCGCTCGCAACCTGGGCGGCGGCGCGTGCGGCCGGGACATCTCCGGCGAGCAAGTGCAGGTGCACCTGCTCGATGGCGGCACGGGCTTTGAAATAGGGCGTGGTAGCGGGATCCGCGAGGACCGCCGCATAGGCGGCCACCTGCTTGACGCGATCGCCTGCAACGGCCTGGGCCTGTTCCTCGGCATGGAGGTAGGCGACGGCTCCGGCGGCCTCAGGATGGTGGGCGAGCTTCCAGCGCAGCAGGATGGCACAGCTTACGGCGATGATGACCACCGCCACGGCCAGATGCCAATTACGCCGCAAGAAGCGGGCGACGGCATCGATGCGGTCGTAGAAAGGATCCGAGTAGCTGCTACTCGGTGCGAGATCGTTGGGGTCGGACATGGCTCTCAACGTGGGGCGGGGCCGGTATCCGGCCCGAGGAGGAGGAACACGGTAGTCCGCCGCCCGTCCTTGCCAGCGCCAACCACCAGCGCCTCGTCATTGCGCATCCAACGCTGAACACGGGCGTCGGGCCCACCGGTACGCGCGCCGGCGGACCAGCCCTGATCGGGCAGGGCGCCGGCAAAGCGGTCGAGCACCTGCAGGGTACTTTCGCCGTCCACCTCGTCACGGGTGATGTAGCCGACAGAAAGGCGACGCACCGCGCCACCAGCCACGGCCACGGCCAGGGGCGGGCCCGCCTCAGGGTCGATCTGATAACCAGAAAGCAGCCACAGGGGGAGATCGCCGAAGCCCTCAAGCTGGAATGCCGCCGGCTTGGCGGCAGCAGGATCCGGCAGGCGCGACCCCCCGCACCCGACCAGCAGGGCGAGGGTCGCGGCGAGTGCCAGCAGGACACGCATCAGGCAGGCCGGTAGGTCATCGTGGCTCCGGCGACCACGATGATGTCGTTGGGCTTAAGCTCACGCTCGCCCGTGACCTTGGCGCCATTGATCTTGACCGCGCGCCATCCGCCGAGGGCGATGACCTTATGCCCGGCGGCACTACGGATGATCTTGGCCTGCACGGGCTTGACCAGGAAGCCAGCGGCCGGGATGTCGGCACTGGTGCCGATGGTGGTCTCGTCACGCATGAGCTGGATGAGGACCTCGCGGCCGCCCTGGATGAGGGCGATGGCCATGCGCTTGCCGTCGTTGGCCATGGCCTTGGCCAGGGCCGCCTGGTCCACGAACATGGTCATCTCGCCGCCCATGCCGGCAGCACCCTTCTTCTTGCTGGCGCCAGCGGCAGCGGTGCCGGCAGCGTCGAATACCAACTTGTGCTTGCCGAGCACAATCGCGTCGCCGGTCTTGAGCGGATGCCGGGTGATCTTCTGCCCGCCAACAAAGGTACCGTTGTTGGACCCGCCATCGACCAAGGTGAAACCGGCGCCCTCCTTGACGATGGTGCAGTGATGGCGCGACACCCCGAGGTTGTCGACCACGATCTCGCAGTCCATTGAGCGGCCGATCTTCATCTCGGGCTTGTCGAGATTGTGCTCGGTCTCGACGCTGGAACCGAACATCACCGTAATCTTGGCCATGGGCCGTCCTCCGACGAATGGTCACCCTAGGATGGGCGGTAAGGGGGTCAACGGGGGGCAGGCATGGGTGGCGGGGGGGGCAGCAGTGGGTCCACTACTGCCGCTCCGGCCTCGCGGTCGAGCATGGTGATCCAGGTCAGGGGGATGCTTGCCTTGCGCGGATGGTTGGTGCGGATCACTACCTGCTCGTCGTACGTCCGTTCGACACCTTGGCCCTGGGGATCCCGGGCGGTGGCGGTCACCAACCAGGCCCCATTGCCCAACTCGCTGACCGCAAACACCCACAGGTCGCCGGCGTAGTCCACCCCAGCGATGCGTAGGCCGCCGGGCGGGGTGTCCTCGGGCGGGCTAGCGAGACGGATGCGTTTGCGCAGCCGGTGCAGCTCATCCGGGCGTTCGCGCGAAACGAACTTGTAGATGTCCCGCCAAGCGCGGTCGTCCGGGCGCTGCGCCGGATCAGTCAAAGCGCGGACAGAGTCCACCGTCACCGCTGGCAATACCACATAACGCAAATCGATTTCGATCGGCTCGAGATCCGGATCGGTGGCGTAGGCAGTGACGCGGATCTGCTGTGGGCCGGAACGGTTGGCGGTGTCGATGGCGACATCAAGCACCGCCGTGCCCCCCGGTGGCACCAGCTCAGGTGTGATCACCAACCGGGTGCAGGTACAGGTGGAGTCGAGCTGGGTGAGCTTCACCGCCCGGTCATGGGGATTGCGCACGGTGACGTGGTCGGTGAAGGCTTGGCCCTCGGCGAGCAGCGGGCCCGGTGTTCCGGGTTCGGTGTTGGCGTTCTCGACCGCGGCGAGGGCCGCAGCGAGCAGCAGGATGATGCAGACTCTCATGGCGGCGGAGTGTGGGCCGCGAGCAGCGCCGCAGCAAGCGCCGCCGAGGCCTCGGCCTGGTGGCGGATCACAGTCAGCAGGGGAAGTCCGGTAAGCGCCACCAGCTCGGCCGGAGCACTGTCGGCAGCGAAGCCCGCCGTCGGGCCGTGGTAGTTGACCACCAGGCCGAGCAGCGCAATCCCCCGCCGCCGCGCCTCGTTCACCGTGAGCTGGGTGTGATTGAGCGTGCCCAGGTGCGGCCTGGTCACGAGCAGCGCCGGAAAACCCAGCGCGGCCACCAGATCGGCATTGGTCAGGCGGTCGTGGGTCAGCGGGGCGAGCAGGCCACCGGCGGTTTCTAATAAAAGGTCCGGTCGTCCGGTCGTCCGGTCGTCCGGTCGTCGGGGGATCGCAGCGATGAGGTCGGGGAGGGTCAGGTGCACCCCAGCCGCGGCGGCGGCGAGGTGCGGACTGCAGGGTTCGGGAAACTCGCGCGGGCAGACCGTCGCCGGATCCTGGCCGTCGCCGCACAGGGCGCGCAGGGTGCGACCATCAGCGCTGCTCGCGCCGTCCCACTCGCCACAGGCCACCGGTTTGTGGATCCACACCCGCCGCCCCGCAGCGCGCAGGCCGCGCACCAGCGTGGCGGTGACCCAGGTCTTACCGACGTCGGTATCGGTACCGAGGATGACGAGGCGCATCAGCCGGTGGCGACCGCACCGAAGCGGCGTTCGCGGCGCTGGTATTCGGCCAAGCTAACGTGGTACTCAGCCACGCTGAAATCCGGCCAGAGCACCGGGCTGGCGACATACTCCGCATAGATCGCCTGCCATGGCAGGAAATTCGACAGCCGGTGTTCGCCCGCGGTGCGGATCACCAGGTCAACATCGTCGGCGGCAAAGGGGCAGGTGCCGGAATAGAGATGCGCCTGGATGCTGGCGGCGGTGATGTCCCGAGCGGCCAGCGTGCCCGCGGCAACCTTGGCAGCGATGGCGCGACAGGCGTCCACCAGCTCATCGCGTCCGCCGTAGCTCAAGGCCAGGCTCAGGATCATGCGCTCGTTGTTGGCGGTGGCCTGGATGGTGCGATCGAGCACCGCACGAACGTTGCCGGGCAAGCGTTCGAGCTGGCCGATGGCGGTCAGGCGCACGCCGTGTTCCATGAGCGTCGGCAGCTCGCCACCCAGATAGCGGTCAAGCAGACGCATCAGCGTGTCCACCTCGCGCGCCGGGCGGGCCCAGTTTTCCGAGGAGAACGCATAGAGAGTCAGTCGTTTCACCCCCAGGCGCACACTCTCGGTAGTGATGGCGCGCACCGTCTCGGTACCCTGCTCGTGGCCCCGGGTACGCATCCACCCACGGGTACGCGCCCACCGGCCGTTGCCATCCATGATGATGGCGACGTGCCTGGGCATACGCGCGGGGTCAAGCATAAACCAACGAAGATCGCTGAACGCGCAACGCGGTTTTCATCGACAGACCGTCGCCTCGCGCCCCGGTCCCGTACCGATCCACTTCACCGGCACACCAAGGAACCGCTCGATGTAGGCGACATAGGCCTGGGCCGCGAGGGGCAGATCGGCGAAGCGGGTGGCGCCAGCGATGCTGGACTTCCAGCCTGTGAGCACTTCGTACACCGGCTTGGCGCGGCTCAGCTCGTCGAGGTTGGCAGGCACCGAATCGACGCGACGGCCGTCGATCTCGTAGGCTACGCACACCGGCAGCTCGGGCTCGGGGTCGAGCACATCAAGCTTGGTCAGAGCGATGCTGTCCACGCCGTTGAGCCGGCAGGCGAAGCGCACCACCACCAAGTCAAGCCAGCCGCAGCGGCGCGGACGGCCAGTGGTCGAGCCAAACTCGTGGCCGCGCTGGCGCAGGGCCTCGCCCTGGGCGTCGAGCAGCTCGACGGTGAACGGGCCGCCGCCGACGCGGGTGGTGTAGGCCTTGACCACCCCGATGACCTCGCCCACCTGCTTATGCGACAGGCCCGAGCCGGTAACCACGCCGCCCAACCCGGTGTTTGAGCTGGTGACGTAGGGATAGGTGCCATAGTCGATGTCGAGCATCGTCCCCTGGGCGCCCTCGAACATGAAGCGCTTGCCCGCCGCAACCTGGGTATGCATCCACGCTGCTGTATCGGCGACCAGCGGCGCGAGGCGCCGGCAGTACGGCAGCAGTTCAGCGGCAGCGGCATGGGCATCGATCGGCCGCGCGCCCAAGGCGAGCAGCTGACGGTTGGCGGCACGCAGATGGGCGCGCAGTCGTTCGGGAAAGTCGGCGGCGAGGAGGTCGCCGCAACGCAGGCCGTTGCGCGCAATCTTGTCGCCGTAGCACGGGCCGATGCCGCGGAGCGTGGTGCCGACCTTGGATGCCCCGCGTACCTGCTCCACCGCACGATCGAGTAGGCGGTGACTGGGCAGCACGAGGTGGGCACGGTCCGAGAGCTTGAGCCGGGCGGTGAGGTCCGCGCCGGCCCGGACGAGTTCGTCGATCTCGTGACACAATGCCACCGGATCCACCACCACACCGTTGCCGATGATGCACGTCGCCTTCTCGTGCAGCGCGCCGCTGGGCAGCAGGTGCAGCACCGTCTTGCGACCGTTGACCACCACCGTGTGACCGGCATTGGCGCCGCCTTGGCAGCGCACCACCACGTCGGTGCAATCCGCCAACTGGTCAATCACCTTGCCCTTGCCCTCGTCGCCCCATTGCAGACCGAGGACCACCCGATTACCTGACATGCCGCTCTCCTGACGTGAACCGGCGATGATGTTGTAACCGCGTCCGCGGCAAGGGGCGGCTTGGATACCGGCACGAACGGTCTGCGCAGGTCCGGTCGTCCGGTCGTTGGCGCAGGTCCGGTCGTCCGGTCGTTGGCGCAGGTCCGGTCGTCCGGTCGTCCGGTCGTTGGCGCAGGTCCGGTCGTCCGGTCGTCCGGTCGTCAACCCGTGCTGGATCATCCGCGCTGCCCAGTCTCGATAGACGACGACGTGAACACGGTTGCGGCTCGCATCCACGGGACGACCGGACGACCGGACATTCTCCATCCAGCAATTGCCCCGCCCCCGACGCCTCTATGCTGCGGCACCCTTCCGGAGCCCCCGTGCGCTGCCCCTACTGCCAGCAGGATGATGACCGCGTAATCGATTCGCGGGCAACCGACGATGGTACCGCCATCCGGCGGCGTCGCGTGTGCAGTGCCTGCAACAAGCGCTTCACCACCTACGAGCGGGTCGAAGGCGAAGAAACCCTGCGGGTGATGAAGAAGGACGGCCGGGTCCAGACCTTTGACCGCAAGAAGCTGCTGCACGGCATGACCGTGGCATGTGAAAAGCGTCCGGTGCCCACCGCCGAGCTCGAAGCCGCGACCAACCGCATCCACCACGCCCTGCTCGGGGCTGGTGAGCGTGAGGTGCCGACCGCGCGGATCGGCGAGCTGGTGATGCAGGAACTGCACCGCCTCGACCAAGTGGCCTATGTGCGCTTCGCCAGCGTGTACCGCCAATTCAAGGACCTCGACGAGTTTATGAGCGAACTCAAAAAGGTGCTGGGAACGGCGGAGCGCTCGTGAAGCCGGCGACGGTCATCAAGCGCGACGGGACCCCCGTCGAGTTCGCCCTACCGCGCATCGCCCAGGCCATCGCCAAGGCCCTGGCCGCGGTCAGCCACGACGATCCCGCCGCCGCCGACGAACTTGCGGTAACCGTACTCGAACACCTCGAACGCTGTCACGACCGCCCCGACCTGGGCATCGAGGACATCCAGGACGCGGTGGTGCATGTCCTCCAGGAGAGCGGGCATTACGACGCTGCCATCGCCTATTGCCGCTACCGCGATGCGCGCGAGCGCCGCCGTCGCAGCGGTCGCCTGCTTGAGGGCTCGCAGGCGGCCCCCAACCTCACCGTCGTCGCTTGCGACGGACGGCGTCAGGGCTGGGACCGGGCGCGCCTTGCCAGTGAACTGGCCCACCAACGGGGACTCGACGCCAAGGCCGCTGACGAGACCGTGCGCGGAGTCGAAGAACTGCTCGTCGGTACCGACTGCACCGAACTCGCAGACGGCCTCTACGCCAGCCTGGTGGATGCGGCTTTGGTGCGCGCCGGGCGCCACAGTCAGGCCGTGCCGGATCTGCGTCTGCCCAGGGCCTCGGTGACCGCTGCGCTCGACCAGGCCGGCGACGGGCGCAGCGCCCTGGCCACTGCGGGCCGATTGATCCTAGGCCAACTGGCGATGGGTGCGGGCTATCCCCCCGCGGTGGCGCGGCTGTGGGGTCGCGGCCGGCTGTGGATCGACGGGCTCGATGACCCGCGCCGCGGCAGCCAGGCCACGGTGGTGGTGGACGGTCCCTCGAATCCATGGCTGCTCCTGACCCAGGCCTACGCCCACGCGGCCCGACTCGGAGCAGACTGGCGACGCGTCCGCCTGGTTCTGCCGCCGGCGATCCTCGGCCATCTTGAACGTGGTGCGCAGCAACTCATTGCTCCACTCGCCGACCTGGCGCTCATCGCTCAACCGTTTTTGTACTGCGATGGGCGAACCCCGCTGCTGGCGCGCTGGCCCTTCCCCGCGGGCGTCGGCCTCGCCACCTACCAGGAGGACTTCCTCCTCCAACAGCGCCTCACCGAGCTTGGCGTGCCTGGCCTGAGCGGGCCGCATTATGCCGTGCCCGGCTACAGCCACCACATCGCGGTCGAGCTAGCGCTCAACGCCCAGGGCCTCGATGGCGCCTTCCCGGCCATGGATCAACTCGCCATGGCGCTGCTCGCCGCGGCCCAGGTGCGTCTCGCCCAACTCGGCCCCTTGGCTGCGGGCGCGGATGTGCGTTTCGCCATCTTCGGCCTGGTGCGCGGCAGCGATTCTGGCGACTATCTCGAACGCCAGGTCCTCCAGGAGGGCTTGCGCGCCGGCATCCGCTTGGTGCGCGGCGTCAATTTGCCGGAGGCGGCCTGCGCGCATCTTGGGCGGTTGCTGGAATGAACCGGTGGTTGGTGGTTGGTGGTTGGTGGTTGGGCGCTGGCGCGCTTCATCTGGCCTCAATCGGTCATCACCAGCTGC
>JBILDK010000104.1:0-8036 GCA_044352625.1 Planctomycetota bacterium | reverse complement strand
CTGGGCTTCACCGTCACCGATCCGTCGAGCGTGTTCATCACCCACCTGACCCAGGTGCTGCGCGCCAACGCCAGCCAGATCCTCAATCGCGAGGACGTGCAGACCATGCTCACCGCGCTCAAGCGCGACGCCCCGGCCCTGGTCAAGGATGTCGAGGCCAACGCCAAGCTCGGCGCGGTGCAGAAGGTCCTCGGTCACCTGCTCGATGAAAAGGTCCAGATCACCAATCTGGAAAAGATCCTCGAAGCCGTGGCAGACAATCCGGCGGGCGACCCTGCGACCCTGGCCGAGCAGGCCCGCGCGCGCATCGGCCGTGCCGTGGTCGCGCCCTACCTCAACCAGGCCGGCCAGCTCATGGCCATCATCCTCGAACCCGCCACCGAGGCGCGGCTGTCCCAGGCGATGATGAACGCCAACCACGGCGGCGGCCTGGCCATCGCCCCGGCGGAGGCCAGCGCGCTGATCGACCAGCTCGGCAAGTCGATCCAGGACGCCACCGCCCAGGGCCACGATCCGGTGCTGCTCACCACCGGCGCCCTGCGCCGCAGCCTGCGCCAGATCACCGCCCGCTTCCACGCCGAATTGCCGGTCCTGAGCTACACCGAACTGGGCACCGGGGTGAACGTGGAAGTGGTCGGAACGATTGCGCTGGGGGGTGGAAAATGATGGCCTCGGTGGTTGGTGGTTGGTGGTTGGTGGTTGGCGAACCGCCCGTTCAGCGACCTCCGTCAGGTGATCACGGAATCTTCCCAACCACCAACCACCCCACCCCAACCACCGGCGACGAAGGAGCCCTCCCATGCTCGTGAAATCCTTCTCCGGCCGCACCATCCCCGAGGCCCTGGCCAAGGTCCGCGCGGATCTCGGCGAGGCGGCCCTGATCATCGAGACGCGCACCATCAAGGAGCCGGGCCTGCTCGGCTCGCGAGTGGGCTACGAAGTGGTCGCCGCGCGTGACGATGTGGAGCCCGCGCCGGTGCCGCCCGCCCCCGCCATCCACACCTGGCAGCCCCAAGACCTCACGGCGCGCAGTCAGGCCGCGGGTTTGGCTCGGCCGGTTGCGCCGGTGCCGGCAACGGGCACCGGCCTGGGTGACGAACTGGCCTCGATCCACCGTCAATTGGCGCGGCTCGCCGCCGGTCAGGGCGTCCCCGTCAGCCACCTCGGTACCGAGTTGGCGCAACGCTGCGACGACGGAGAGCTGCCCGCTGAAATCACCGCCGAGCTGGACGAGGCCTGCGCCCGGGCCGGTGATCGTCTAGGCGAGGCCCAGCGCCCGGCCTTCGCCAGCCTGGTGCTGGCCCGGGGTTTGCCCCAGGTCACGCCGCTCGACTGGAGCACCTGCCGCAGCCTGATGCTGGTGGGCGCCACCGGCGTGGGCAAGACCACCACCATTGCCAAGCTCGCCGGCGACCTGGTGCTCAATCGCCGCCGCCGCGTCGCGCTGGTCACTATCGACACCTATCGCGTCGGCGCCCAGGACCAGCTCAAGGCCTACGCCGACCTGCTCGACGTGCCCTTGGCGGTGGCCGCAACCCCGGTCCAGCTCGCCCAGGCCATCGAACGCTTCGCAAGCTACGATCATGTGCTCATCGATACCGCCGGACGCAGTCCCGCCGACACCGCCCGGGTCCATGAGCTGAAGGGCTTTTGCCGCGCCGCGCCGGGTATCGCCGTGATGCTCGCCGCCGCCGCCACGAGCGGCCGGGCGGAGTTCGCCGCCGTGGTCGAACGTTTCTCGATCCTGCCCCTCGAACACACCGTGGTGACCAAGCTCGACGAGTGCGTCGCGCCCGGTCGTCTCTACGGCTGCTTGCGCCGCCACCGCCTGCCGGTGCGCTTCATCACTACCGGTCAAGAGGTCCCTGCCGATCTCGCGCCAGCCAGTGCCGCCGATCTCGCGGCGCGGGTGCTGGCGGCGCAGATGGCGGTGGCGGCGTGAATCGGGTGGTTGGTGGTTGGTGGTTGGTGGTTGGGAAACCACCCGCCATCCTGCGCCCAACGCCATGAATCGCCCGTCCGACGCTCTTCCCGATCAGGCCGCTGGATTGCGCCGTGCGCGCGGAGATGCGGCCGGCGCAATCCCGGCAGCGCCTCTGCGCCTCCCGGCGCTCGCCGTCACCGGCGGCAAGGGCGGCGTGGGCAAGACGTGTGTGGCGGTAAATCTCGCCGTGGCCCTGGCCAAGGCCGGGCTGCGTCCGCTGCTAGTGGATCTCGACCTCGGCCTCGCCAACGCCGATGTGCTGATGGGCGTGGATCCGGAACGCACTCTTTATGATCTGGTGTTCGCCCGTGCCACGGCGGAATCCGTGGTCATGTCCACGCCGTGGCAGGTGGATTTCGTCCCCGCAGCCAGCGGTCACGAGGAACTGACGCGCCTCGACGAGTCCCAGCTTTCGGGCCTGTTCGCCGGCATCGCCCGCCTCGCCACCGGCCGCGATCTGGTGATCCTCGATACGCCGGCGGGCATCGGCCGTGAAGTGATGTGGGCGCTGCGCGCTGCGCGCACCGTGCTGGTCGTGGTGACGCCGGATCCGACCTCGCTGACCGATGCCTACGCACTGATCAAAGTATTCGAGGCCCAGGAGCCCGGTCGCGACATTCGCGTGCTGGTCAACCAGGCCAGCGGACTGGCTGAGGCCCAAGCCGTGTTCAACCGCCTCGCCGGCGTGGCTCGCGTGCATCTCAAGCGCGACCTCGTTTTCGCCGGCATGTTGCCCCGCGATCCCGCGCTGACCGAGGCGGTGCGCCGCCGCCGCCCGCTGTCCGCAAGCCACGGCGACAGCCCCGCCCAGCAGGCGTTCCGCGGCCTTGCCGCCCGTTTCAAGGGCGAGCGCTGGCGGCCCTAAAGCCGCGGTGCAGTTGGCGCTCTGCACCGGCTGCGAGGTGTGCCCTGCGGTGGCGCACCCCACGTGCGCGTTAGTACGCGAAGGCCTCAAGCCGCACCTGCGGCAGCAGCGATACCTGCTTGGTGAGGTGCTCGTCGACGCAGCGTGCCACCTCGCGGCCCTCGCTGATCGCCCATACGATCAGGCTTTGCCCACGACGCGCGTCGCCAGCGGCGAACACGCCCGCGACCGAAGTCTTGCGCGTGGCTGCGTCGGTCTTGATGTTGCCGCGCTCGTCAAGCGCCACGCCCGCCTGTTCGAGCAGTCCGGCCTTGCGCGGGCCGAGGAAACCCATGGCGAGCAGGGCCAGGTCGCAGGTCCATTCCTTCTCGGTGCCGGGCTTTTCGACCGGTTTGCCCGACGACCAGTCGAGCTCGGCGGTGACCAGGCCGGTGAGGCGGCCGTTCTGACCAAGGAAACGCTTGGTGGTGATGCTGTAGTGCACCGCGCCGCCGCGCACCTGCATTTCGTCGACCGAGGACGAGACGCGCTTGATGCGTGCCCACTGGGGCCACGGATTGCCGGCGGGACGGTTGTCGGCCGGGGCTGGCATGAGTTCAAAATTGTCGACGTGCACCGCACCCTGGCGCAGGCTGGTGCCGATGCAGTCACTGCCGGTGTCGCCGCCGCCGATGACGATGACCTTCTTGCCGGTGGCCCAGATCTTCTGCTTCGTGGGATGCAGCGCGGCCACGTCCGCATCACCCCAGTTGGCGCGGTTCGACTGCGGCAGATATTCCATTGCCACGTGCACGCCAGCAAGCTCGCGACCGGGGATGTTCAGATCGCGGGGCGCTTCAGCCCCGGTGCAGATGACCACGGCATCGTGGCGGCCGCGCAGGTCGCTCCAGGCCAGGTCCTTGCCCACCTCGACCCCGTAGACGAAGGCGATGCCCTCGGCGGCGAGCAGATCGATGCGGCGCTGAACCTTCTCTTTGCGCAGTTTATAGTGCGGGATGCCGTACATCAGCAGGCCGCCGGCGCGGTCGGCCTTCTCATAGACCGTGACCTTGTGGCCGGCGCGGTTGAGCTGCTGGGCACAGGCCAGGCCGGCGGGACCGCCGCCGATGACGCCCACCGTCTTGCCGCTGCGCACCTGAGGCGGCTCGGGCCGGATCCAGCCCATCTCGAAGCCCTTGTCGACGATCGAGACCTCGTGCAGTTTGATCGTCACCGGCGGATCGGTGATGCCGAGCACGCAGGAGTTCTCGCACGGCGCGGGGCACACCCGACCGGTGAACTCGGGGAAGTTGTTGGTGGCGTGCAGGACTTTGAGCGCCTCTTTCCAGCGCCCCTTGAACACCAGGTCGTTCCATTCCGGGATCAGGTTGCCCAGCGGGCAGCCCGACATGCAGAACGGCACACCGCAATCCATGCAGCGGCTGGCCTGGGTGGTGATCGCCGCCTCGGGCAGGGTCTCGATGTGCTCCTCGTGGTTGGCGAGGCGCTGTTCGGCGGGCAGGTACTTTGCAGCCTGCCGCGTGTGCTTCATGAAGCCGGTGGGGTCGCCCATGGGAGCCTTTCAATGTCCGGTCGTCCGGGGGTCCGGTCGTCCGGTCGTCTCGTAGTTCAGAGTGATGGGATGAAGATGGAGCAGGTTTCTGGTGACGACCGGACGACCGGACGACCAGACGACCAGACGGTGAAGGTCATACCTTCACCGCCTCGCGCATGCCCGAGCGCTTGGCCGCATCGAGCACGCGGCGGTACTCGCGCGGGAAGACTTTGACCATGCGCTTAAGGGTCCCCGGCCAGTCGGTGAGCAGGGCCTTGGCCTTGGGCGAGCCGGTCAGCGCGAGATGCTCCTCGATGAGCCGCTTGAGCACGTCCACGTCGTCGGTCTCGGCATTGACCTGCTCCAGGTCGATCATGCCGTGGTTGCAGCGCTTGTTGAAGTTGCGGTCCTCGTCGAGCACCCAGGCGATGCCGCCGGACATCCCGGCGGCGAAATTGCGTCCGGTCTTGCCGAGGATGACCACATGGCCGCCGGTCATGTATTCGCAGCCGTGGTCGCCCACGCCTTCGATCACCGTGTTGCAGCCGGAATTGCGCACCGCGAAGCGTTCGCCGGCGGTGCCGGCGAAGAAGCACGCGCCGCCGGTGGCACCGTACAGCACGGTGTTGCCGACGATGGCATTCTGTGACCAGTCGTAGCCGGCCTTGGCATCCGGGTGGATGACGATGCGCCCGCCGTGCATGCCCTTGCCGACGTAGTCGTTGCCGTCACCGATCAGGGTGAGGTTGACGCCGTGGTGCAGGAACGCGCCGAAGGACTGGCCCGACACGCCGGTGAGGCGGATGTCGATGGTGCCCGGCGGCAGGCCCTCGCGACCGAAGCGCTTGGCCACCTCGCCCGAGAGCATGGTGCCGAAGGTACGGTTCGAGTTGCGGATCGGCAGCTCGATGACGACGTTCTCGCGGCGCTCCAGGGCCGGGGCGGCCTTGGCGATGAGCGTGCGGTCGAGCACGTTGTCGATGCCGTGATCCTGGGTGGTGACGCAGCGCGTGGCCACGCCGGGGCCGGCGGCGGGGATGGCCAACAGCTTGGCGTAGTCCAGGCCCTGGGATTTCCAGTGCTTGATCGCCTGGTTCATCTCCAGCAGGTCGGTGCGACCCACCGCCTCGTCGAGCGAGCGCAGCCCAAGAGCGGCGAGGTGCTCGCGGACCTCCTCCGCCACGAAGCGGAAGTAGTTCACCACATGCTCGGGCTTGCCGGCGAAACGCCCGCGCAGGGTCTCGTCCTGGGTGGCGATGCCCACCGGGCAGGTGTTGAGGTGACACTTGCGCATCATGATGCAGCCCATGCTGATCAGCGCGACCGTGGCGAAACCGTACTCCTCGGCGCCGAGCAGCGCGGCGATGACCACGTCGCGCCCGGTACGCATCAAGCCATCGGTCTGCACCTTGATGCGGCCGCGCAGGTCGTTCATCACCAGGGTCTGGTGGGTCTCGGCCACGCCGAGTTCCCAGGGCAGCCCGGCGTACTTGATCGAGGACATCGGACTGGCGCCGGTGCCGCCTTCGCCACCGCTGATCGTCACCAGATCGGCGTGGGCCTTGGCCACGCCGGCGGCGACGGTGCCGACGCCGACCTCGCTCACCAGCTTGACCGAAACCTTGGCCGCGGGGTTGGCGTTCTTGAGGTCGAAAATGAGCTGGGCGAGGTCTTCGATCGAATAGATGTCGTGGTGCGGCGGCGGGCTGATCAGGGTCACGCCCGGAGTGGTGTGGCGCAGCCCGCCGATGTAGGCGGTGACCTTGTGGCCGGGCAGCTGGCCGCCCTCGCCGGGCTTGGCGCCCTGGGCCATCTTGATCTGGAGTTCATCGGCGTTGACCAAGTAGTGCGGGGTCACGCCGAAGCGGCCCGAGGCCACCTGTTTGATCGCGCTGCGCCGGTTGAGGCCGTCGGCGCCGAGGGTGAAGCGGCGCGGATCCTCGCCACCCTCACCGGTGTTCGAACGCCCACCGATCTGGTTCATGGCGATGGCCATGGTCTCATGGGCCTCGGTCGAGATCGAGCCCAGGGACATGGCCCCGGTGACGAAACGGGCGGTGATCGAGGCGGCGGATTCGACTTGGTCGAGGGGGATCGGACCCAACGGCTTGAGCGTGAACAATCCGCGCAGGGTGCAGAGGTTGCGCGACTGGTCATCCACCAGTCGGGCGAAGCGCCGGTAGGTGGCCGTGTCGTTGGCGCGCACGCTATGCTGGAGCAGCGCGATGACCTCGGGGTTCATCAGGTGGAACTCGCCGTCGCGGCGCCAGTGATAGAAGCCGCCACGCTCCAGGTCACGGTTCTTGTCGAGCTGCGGCGCAAAGGCCACGCGATGCCGACGCAGGCTTTCCTGCGCGATCTCGACCGCGCCGGCGCCTTCGATGCGCGTGGCGGTGCCGGTGAGGTACTTCTGGACGAACTCCGAGGACAGGCCCACGGCCTCGAAGATCTGCGCCCCGGCATAGCTCTGCAGGGTCGAGATGCCCATCTTCGAGAAGACCTTGAGCAGGCCCTTGCCCACCGCCTTGACGAAGTGTTTGGTGTAGTGGTAGGTGGCGTCGTGGTCGTCGTCGGCGGCGGCATTGCCGTCGCGCGGCGGCAGGCTGCCGCCCTCGACCAGGTCGGCGATGGTGTCCATCGCCAGGTACGGATTGACCGCAGTGGCGCCGTAGCCGAAGAGCAGGGCGAAGTGGTGCACCTCGCGCGGCTCGCCGGTCTCCAGGATCAGCGAGCACTGGGTGCGCTTGCCCACGCGGATGAGGTGGTGGTGCACTGCCGCCACCGCGAGCAGCGCGGGGATCGGCGCATGGGTCGCATCGACACCACGATCCGACAGCACCAGCACGGTGATGCCGCGATCCACCGCGGACTCGGCCTCGGTGAACAGCGCGGCGAGGCGCGCCTCAAGCGCGGCGGGGCCCTGGTCGGCGGCGAACAGGGTCGAGATGGTGGTCCCGCGGAAGCCCTCGATGTCGGCCTGGCGCAGCTGCTCCAGCTCGTCATCGGAGAGGATCGGCTGGTCCAGTTCGAGCATGCGGCAATGCTCGGCGGTGGGTTCGAGGATGTTGCGCGCCGGCCCCACGTACTGGGTCAGCGACATCACGATCTCTTCGCGGATCGGGTCGATGGGGGGATTGGTGACCTGGGCGAAGAGCTGCTTGAAGTAGTTGTAGAGCGGCTTGGGCAGGTTCGAGAGCACCGCCACCGGGGTGTCGTCGCCCATCGAGCCCACCGGCTCCTGGCCGTCGATGCACATCGGCATGAGGACGGTCTTGAGGTCCTCGATGGTGTAGCCGAAGGCCTGCTGCTGCTGGCGCAGCTGGTCCTGGCGCGGGTGCGGGGGCTTGGCCGGCGCCGGCAGCTGGTCGAGGCTGATCTTGTGGCGCTCGATCCACGCCGCGTAGTCGTGGGCCTTGGCCAGCTCGTCCTTGATCTGGTCGTCCTCCAGGAACACGCCGCGCACGGTGTCCACCATGATCATGCGCCCGGGGGCCAGGCGGCTCTTCACCCGCACCTGGTCGGCGGGAATGTCGAGGGTGCCCATCTCGCTGGCGTAGAGGATCTCGTCGTCCTTGGTGATCAGGTAGCGCGCCGGGCGCAGGCCGTTGCGATCGAGGGCGGCGCAGATGCGTTCGCCGTCGCAGGTCACCAGG
>JBILDK010000103.1:0-8105 GCA_044352625.1 Planctomycetota bacterium | reverse complement strand
CGCCATGTGGTGGGCGTCATCGCGCACGCACAGCAGCCCGCCGTGGATCTTCGGATGCAGCGTCTTGACCCGGCCATCCATCATTTCCGGGAAGCCGGTGTAATCCGCCACCTCGATCACCGGGATGCCCGCATCCTTCAGCGCCTTGAACGTGCCGCCGGTCGAGAGCAGCTCGACGCCATGGCCGTGGAGGGCGGTGGCGAGTTCGACGATGCCGGTCTTGTCGAAGACTGAGAGCAGGGCGCGGCGGATGGGCATGAACGGCTCCAGGGGCGGGTGCGGGCGGGAATGCTGGAGCAGGGGTGGCGTCGGCAAGAGGGGGGCTAGCCTGGAGCATGCTTCGCAAGGTCCTGCGCATGATGCTGCTCGTCGCCCTGTTGCCGCCCCTGGCCATCTGCCTGCTGCTGTTCGGCTGCCAGGCGTCGATCATCTATCATCCCCGTGCAGCCAGCGGCGAGGACCTGCTGCGCCAAGCCCGCGGGCGCGGCGAACTCGTCACCTATGCGACGGATCAGGGCAGCCAGACCGCCCTCTGGTTGCCGCCTCTGGCCGGTGGCGAGCCGCAGACGGTGTGGCTGATGTGCGGCGGCAACGGTGCCCTGGCCAGCGACTACCTGTCGCTGGCGGAGCGTTTCCCGGATCCGGCGGCGGGTTTCCTGTTTGTGGACTATCCCGGCTACGGCCCCAATCCCGGCTCGCCCAATCCAGCGCGGATCGCCGCCGCCACCACCGCCGCGGTGGAGGCCCTGTGCGCGCGCTGGCCGTGGGATGCGGCCGCCCGGCGTCAGCACCTGGCGGTGTTCGGCCACAGCCTGGGGGCGGCGGCGGCGGTGCAGTACGCCGCCGCCCATCCGGTGCGGCGCGTGGTACTGGTGGCGCCGTTCACCAGTATGCTCGACATGGCTCGGCGCGTCGTGGGTCGGCCCCTCAACCAGATCCTGACCCACCGGTTCGACAACCGTGCGCGATTGGGCGAGGTCGCCCTGCAGACGCCACAGCCGCTGGTGGTGATCATCCACGGCGAGCAGGACGAGGTCATCCCGGTGGCCATGGGTCGCGAGCTGGCCACCGCCCATCCCAACCTGGTGACCTGGATCCCGGTCCCAGGCGCCGACCACAACGGCATCATCAGCACCCACGAGGACCTCATTCACCACGCCATGACGGATGTGCCGTAGGGTCTCGCAGTCCCGGTGAACTGCCGATTGCGTCCCGGGGATTGTCCCATCATGACAGGCCATTCACCCCTCCCTTCCAAGGACCTCCCCATGTTCATCGAAGACGTCAAAGCCCGCCAGATCATCGATTCCCGTGGTAACCCCACGGTCGAAGTCGATGTCATCCTCGACGACGGTGTGCTCGGCCGCGCCGCCGTCCCCTCGGGTGCCTCGACCGGCGCTTACGAGGCGGTCGAACTCCGCGACGGAGATAAGAGCAAGTACCTCGGTCGCGGCGTGCTCAAGGCCGTGGCCAACGTCAACGACAAGATCGGCCCCGAGCTGATTGGCATGGATGCCAGCGAGCAGCGCACCATCGACGCCCTGATGTGCGAGCTCGACGGCACCGAGAACAAGGCCAAGTTCGGCGCCAACGCCATCCTCGGCGTGTCCATGGCGGTGGCCAAGGCCGCTGCCGAGTCCCGCGGCCTGCCCCTGTACCGCTACCTGGGCGGCACCAACGCCACCCAGCTCCCGGTGCCCATGGCCAACATCATCAACGGCGGCAAGCACGCCGACAACAAGGTCGACTTCCAGGAATTCATGGTGATGCCGGTGGGCGCCAAGACCTGGTCCGACGCGATCCGTCAGGTTTGCGAGGTGTTCCACAGCCTCAAGGGCGTGCTCAAGAAGGCCGGCCACAACACCAACGTCGGCGACGAGGGCGGCTTCGCCCCCAACATCGACAACGAGGACGCCCTCAAGTACATCATGGACGCCATCGACAAGGCGGGCTACAAGGCCGGCCGCGACGCCGACTTCGCCATCGCCATGGACTGCGCCAGCAGCGAGCTGTTCGATGAGGGCGGCAAGAAGGGCTACAAGTTCTGGAAGTCGAACCCCGGCAAGCTGTTCTCGGCCGACGAGATGATCGCGCTGTTCAGCGGCTGGTGCGACAAGTATCCCATCATCTCGATCGAGGACGCCCTCGACCAGGACGACTGGGCCGGCTACGTCAAGTTCACCCAGGCCCTGGGCAAGAAGGTCCAGCTCGTCGGCGACGACTTCTTCGTCACCAACCCCAAGCGGCTCGCCGAGGGCATCTCCAAGGGAGCCTGCAACTCGATCCTGGTGAAGGTCAACCAGATCGGCACCCTGACCGAAACCTTCGACGCCGTGCAGATGGCGCAGAAGGCCGGCTACACCGCGATCCTCTCGCACCGCTCGGGCGAGACCGAGGACGCCACCATCGCCGACATCGCCGTGGCCACCAACTGCGGCCAGATCAAGACCGGTTCCGCCAGCCGCACCGACCGCATCGCCAAGTACAACCAGCTCATCCGCATCGAGGAGCAGCTCGGCAAGCAGGCCCAGTACCTGGGCCTCAAGTCGTTCTACAACCTGTACCGCTGAATTAGCGCCACGTCTGGTTGTCGCACGCCCCGGGGGTAGCCCTCCGGGGCGTGCGCTTTATTGGCAGTGGCAGACCCAGGTCTGGTCGCGTGGGGCAGAGGATTGACTTGTCATTGCGATGTTTTCAGGCCCACGATGAGATGTAAAAGTGCCGGTAAAAGCGCAGTTTTTTTCGGCGCAAGTCTGCGCCATTGAGCACCTGAAATCCTTCTTGCGGCACCCCACCTCGGAATAACGTTGCCCCCCCGACCCCGCCTGACTGGACTAGCCCGATGACCGTTGCCTCATCATTCGCCGACCTCAATCTCGCTGCCGCCGCTGCCTGGTCTGCATTGCCTATCGGTCATGTTCCCGAGGTGCTGGTCGGCTTTGACGGGTTCGTCGACCACATTATTGAGGTAGTCGATAAGCGGACCTCGCCCACAGCTTATCGCCGGGTCGACACCCTCTCGGCCTTCGGAGCGAAGGTCAGTGCGGCCTCTGGCCGCAGCGCTGGCTTCGGCTGTGTTACCACGATTACCAAGCTCGGGGGCAACGGTCCGATCATGGCCAACGCCCTGTGTGCCCAAGGCGCTGCGGTAGTCGTGGTGGGCAATCTCGGTGAAGCCACGTTGGATCCGGTCTTTCAGGGTTTGGCCAGAAAAGCTCGGCGGATCATCTCGCTGGGCGCGCCCTCAGTCACCTCCGCGCTCGAGTTCGATGACGGCAAGTTGATGCTGAACTTCCCGGAGCCGATGAACAACGTGCGATGGGAGGTGCTGCTCGACCGCTGTGGCGGCCTCGACGAGGTCAAGAAGCTGTACCGCACGGCACAGGGCGTGACCTCCGTGAACTGGTCCCAGACACAAGGCATGACCGAGATCATTCGTCGCATCGCCACCGAGGTGCTGCCCGGCCTGCGTAGCGACCGGCCGCGCTGGTTTGTGGACCTGTCCGATCCCAACCGGCGCCCGGCCGAGGACGTGCGGGCGGTCATGGCGGCGTTGCGCCAGATCCAGGCCCATGCGGATGTGATCCTCGGGCTCAACGAGAACGAGTGTCGCCAGATGTGTGCGATCTACGACGTGACCTTTCCTGCGATGGTTCCGGAGTGGGTGGCGGCGGAGCATGCCTGCGTGGCACTGCGTGAAAAGCTTGGTCTCAGCTTGGTAATGTGCCATTTGGTGCGTTCCTCCGCCTGTGCCTGGGCCCCAGGTTTTGCCGCCGGCGCGGGTGGCTCGACCAGCGCTGACGGATTCTTCTGCGCCAAGCCCAAGACCACCACCGGTGCTGGTGACCACTTCAATGCGGGCTTCTTCGGCGGGATCCTTGCGGGACTGCCCCTGGATCAGTGCCTGCAGATCGGCGGCGGCACCAGTGGCCACTTCGTGCGCACTGGTGAATCGCCGACCCCGGTCCAGGTCGCAGCCTTCCTGCGCGAACAGGTCGCTGTCGCGGGCAAGGCCTGATCCATGTCTGCAACCCTACTCGATGCAGCTGCCGTGCAGGCGGCGTGGCCCGGTGTCCTCATCCGCCTGCGCGCCGGCGCCCTGGCTAGCGCGGTGAAGATGTGGCTGGATCCGACCAAGGTCCGAGCAGTGGTCGGCGACGACGGCCAGCTGGTGCTGGAGTGCCCAAATCCCCTGTTTCGGGCAACCATCGAAAAACGCCTTGAACAGCCTCTGCGCCAAGCGCTCCAGGAGGCGCTCTCTCAGGAGATTCCCGGCCTGCGCTATGTGATCAGCGGCAGTGCCCTGCGCGAGCATGAACGCCGCCGGCAGGAAACCGAGGAGGGGGCGGCGGCCGCTGCGGCCTTGACGGCCCCATCCGTCGCCCGCCCGCGCGGCTTCGGGCACGGTTACAAGGTTCTGTCCGACTTCGTGGTCGGTTCGGCCAACCGTCTTGCCTATGATGCCGTCATGCAGGTGCTTGACAGCCCGCGCGCTTTGGCCAATCCGCTGTTTATCCACGGCAAGAGCGGGCTGGGCAAGACGCACCTGACCCAGGGTCTGGCGATGGCCTTCAAGGAGCGCAATCCCAAGGCCAAGGTGCTGTACCTGCGCTGCGAGCAGTTCACTAACGAGTTTCTCGGGGCGCTTCAGGGCGGTTCGATCCAGGCTTTCCGCATCAAGATGAGGCATCCCGAATTGCTGTTGATCGACGATCTGCACTTCCTGTCCCAGGGCACGATGCTCAAGACCAAGCAGGAATTGTTCAGCACCTTCAATGAACTGGCCGAGCAGGGCCGCCAGGTGGTCTTTACCTCCGATGCCAGCCCGCGGGCCATCAAGTATCTTGAGGACTCCTTCGTGCAGCGCTTCAGCGGCGGCCTGGTGGTCGAGTTGCAGCGTCCGGACCCACGTCTGCGTGCCGACGTGGTGCGCGGCAAGGCCCTGGCCCATGGCCTCGATCTGCCCGATCCGGTGGTCGAATACGTCAGCGAGCATATCACCGACAACATTCGCGAACTTGAGGGCGCGGTGAACAAGCTGGCCCAATTCGCTCGTAGCTTCCAACGCACCGTTGATTTGGCGGCGGCGCGCCAGGCTTTGGCCGACCTGCTGCTGCGGCCGAGTGACGAGACCGTGCAGGATATGATCCTGCGCGAGGTTGCCGACCGCTTCGGCGTGGCGGCCAAGGAACTGACCGCCAAACGCAAGACGGGACCGCTACCCGAGGCGCGGCATGTCGCCATGTACCTGATGAAGCTTGCCGGCGATGAGGGCTACGAACGCATTGGTCGTGTTTTCGGCCTTGGCCACACCGGTGTCCTCTATGGCTGCCGCAAGGTCACCGAACGCCGTCAGGCCGATACCGACCTCGACCGCTTCATCACCGAACTGCTGCTGCGCGCAAAGCGCGGCTAAGGGAACTTCCCATTGGCACGGTGAGACGCCATGCCGAAGCCGCGAGCTGGCCTGTTGCCAGGGCCCTGGCCTATGGTAGTGGTATGGTCGTAAGCCTCTCATCAATGACCGTTTCGCGTATAGTCCCGGCTTTCATCACGCGAATCAGAAAGGGAACCGCCGTGCGTCCCATATGCAGCCTGCTTGTCGTTCTTAATGCCGCCGCCCCCCTCCTGGCGGTAGACACCTCCATCATTGCGGCACGCAGCGCTATACACGACACCTCGGTCGTCGCGCTGCTCGGGCGCCCAGTGGCCCATACCCAAACCGGTGTGCGCTTTCGTGCCACCTTCTGCGGTGTCACCGACATCTACGATCGCGAATCAAGTTGGTTCCGGCCCGAGCGCCATATCGCCATCGCGGTGTGGGATGAGCGCGCCAAGCTGTGGGACCCCGAGGTCCGGGCCGATGTGCTCACGACCCTCTATGTCGATCGTGACCAAGTCAGTCAGGACAGCATTGAGGCCATGCGCCGCTACCAGATCGTGGACATCACTGGGCGTGTCCGCGATGTCATCAACGGCTTGCCGATGATTGAGGTCGTTTCCATCGCCCCGGTCGTTGACGCCAAGGAGCGCACGCCTGGGGCGTTCACCGCCCAGGCGATCTGGCAGGTCGAACAGGCGGTGCAACTCAGTGCCGATGGTGCGTACGATCTGGCCGAGGACCGCTTTGCCGCGGGTCTCGCCGCGGATCTTACCGCGGCGGCACGGGCTGACATTGGGGTCCTGCGTGGCCGCAATCTTGCCGCCGCCGGCCAGTCATCAGCCGCGGTCGAGGCCCTGTCGTCCGCCTTGGCCCAGGCCGAGAAGGACCCTGGGTATCCGGTCGCGAGCAAGGCGCGCATCCTGGCCAGCTTGGCCAAGGCGCGCAGCGACGTGGCAGAGGCAAACGGTGGAGCCGGTCGCGAGTCGGCAGTTTCAGCTGCGCGCGAGGCCCTGGCTTTCGACCCTGACCTGGGTGAAGCCTATGCGGTGCTCGGTATCTCCCTCGCTGGATTAGGGCAGTTCGATGAGGCCCGTCGCCAGTGCGACATTGCCGTGCGGATGCTTCCCAACGATCCGGAGGTCCGCTGGTACCTCGGCCGCATTCTCGACCAGCAGGGTCGCCACGCGGAGGCCATCGAGGCTCTCAATCGCGCCATCCTGCTCACTCCTAAGGACGCTCGGCTGCACCGCGCCATTGCTGAGGCCTACCTCAACAAGGGTCGTGCTGGCGGTTCCGGCGCGGCTGCTGCTCTGGACATGGCGATCAAGGAATTTGATATCACCCTGCGCCTCAATCCTGGCGATGCCGAGACCTTGCTGCGTTCAGGCCAGGTGATTGAGGAGGCGTTGCATCAGGGCGCCGAGATCACAGTGGCATCACAGCGTCAGGCAGCCACCCGCGAATTGGCGATGGCACGCTACCGCGCAGCCATCAGCGCCGCTCCGCGGCTTTCGGCTGCCTATGCCGCCCTGGCCGGGTGCCAGATAGCGGCAGGCCAGCATGCGGAGGCCCTTGCCACCGCCGCGGCCCTCAGCGCAGCCAGTGATCTCCCGGCTGACCGACTGTCTGCCACGGTGATTGCCGGTCGCGCTCATTGGGCGGCGGATGACATTCAGGCCACCATCAGCACTCTGCTGCCGGTGGCCTCCACCATGACGGATAGCGATGGTCTGGTGGCCTTGGGTTGGGCTTGTGCGGCGGGAAATCGTCCACTTGAGGCTGGCCAGGTTGCGCAGCGTCTGGCCGGTGTCACCACCTGGCAGGCGCTGGAGCTGCGGGGATGGATCCTGGCCATCGGTGGTGATCCGGTCGGCGGAGAACGCCTGCTCAAAGAAGCGCAGATTGCCGATCCGGCTCTCATGGGGTATCGCCTGGGCATGGTCATCTACATGCAGGGCCCAGCTCGTTGGGCCGAGGCCCGGACGCTGCTGGTGCAAGCCAAGGATATCAATGGCCGGCCTTCCCTCTTGGCGGGCGCAAAAGCCCAGGTGGCCGCAATCCTCACCACCATCGACGGCGCAGTGCCCCCGTCGTTACCGGAAAAGCCAGCGGCATCTGCCGCTCCGACGGCACCCGAGGCCAAGCGCGAGCCGACTCCTGCGCCCGTCGCCGAGCCAACTCCTGCCGAACAACCCTCGGCGGTTAGTGAAGTTCCGGTGGTTGAACCTCAGGTACTGCCGGTGCCAACGCCCTAACAGCGAGTCGGATTTATGCTTGTCGAGTTGACGATCCACAACCTTGTGATCGTCGAGCGTGCGGTCCTCTCGCCAGGCCCGGGCCTAGTGGTGATCAGCGGCGAAACGGGCGCTGGCAAGAGCCTGCTGCTCGATGCACTGGATCTTTTGCGCGGTGCCCGGGCCCAGGCTCAGCTCATCGGGCGGTGGGGCGAGGCCACCACCGTTGTCGGCGTGTTCGAGGTGTCAGCGGCGCGGGCATCACTGGTCGCCGGGGCGTGCGGCATCGAGCAGCCAGAGGGTGGCCAATTCATTTTGCGCCGACGGATTCAGGGCGGGGGTCGTAGCCAGGCCTGGATCAACGACCTCCCGATGTCGGTGGCGGCACTGCGCCAGGCAGCAGATCTGCTGGTTGAATATCACGCCCAGCACGAACCGATTCGGTTAGCGGACCCGGCGGTACAGCTCGACCTGCTCGACCGCTTTGC